>DASYZY010000212.1:0-4596 GCA_035945735.1 Thermoplasmata archaeon | reverse complement strand
GGCCCAGGTCCACTTGAGGTCCCCCTTCACGGTGAGCACACTACCGGAGAGGCCCGAGTGGTCGATCGCATCGAGGGCGTCGAGGAAGGACTGGTCGTGGCCGGCGCCCCCGTACTGCTTTTCGAAGGCGGCGAACTGGGGCGCGGTGACGGTGACCAGGAGCACGGCGGTAAAGACGCTCACGAGGACGCTGGTCCCGACCGTCCGGCCGATCCGGCTCGGCCGGACCCGGAAGCGCAGCGCCCGCTCCTCGAGCGAGCTCGCCGGCGGCTCCGACGCGGGCGCCGGGAGGGCGCCGCGACGCCGGTCGGGATTGAGCCAGAGCCGGTCGACGATGTAGGCGATCCCGAGGCCGCTCGGTATGACCAGCAGGAAACCGAACCGGTGGTAGTCGGTCGAGACCTTCATCAACCAGCCGATGATCGCGAGCCCGGCGACGCCCATCCAGCTGCAGATCACGATGAGCACGGGGGTCGAGACCCAGTTGGCACGTAGGCGGACGGCCACCGCGTAGCCGAGCAGCAGGATCACCTCGGAGAGGACGAGCAGGTAGTACACGCCGGTCGCCGCGAGCCGCAGGCCGGGGACCACGTTCCGGAAGAGGTTGCTGTAGCTGCCCGCGATCGAGCCGGCGGTGCCGGGGTTGAAGTAGCCGGGGTGGGGGATCTTGAGGGCGAAGGTGAGGACGTACCAGCCCCCGACGGTGGCCAGGAAGACGATGAAGCCGAGGAGTCCCCGGGTCGAGAAGAACAGCGAGCCGAGGATGCGACCGGGGTCGTCCTCCTTGGGGCCGGCCTGGCCCGAGGTCACGACGCTGGTCCGGCGCAACGGGAGGAACAGCGCCAGGATCAGCAGGATCCCCACCGTCGCGGCGAGAGCGAGACCCACCAGCGAGTGGCTGAGCACGGCCGCCGCGGCGAAGATCCAGAAGACGAGCGGACCGGCGAGCCGGCCCCGGGCGGTCCACAGGAGTCCAATGAGCGCGAGGTTCACGAAGGAGAAGGCCAGCAGATTGGGTTCGGCGCCCCAGAAGAAGAGCGCCATGAACGACGGATCGAGCAGGAGGATGGCGAGCAGGGAGACCGAGACGATCACGCTGCGGAGCATCGTGCGGCACAGCGCGTAGAGGGTCAGGCCCAGCAGGCTGAGCAGCACGGGAACGGCGAGGTGGCCGGCGGCGAGCGGCCCGCCGGTCAGGACCACCAGGCTGCCGAGAAGCGGGAAGAGCAGCGGCGGGTACCCGTACGGGTTCACCTGTCCCGGGTACTGTCCGCCGATGTACGCGTAGCTGATGGAGATCCAGTTCCCGGGGTCCCCGCCGGGCGGGATGACGAACTCGAGCTGGATCCAGTAGACCCAAGCCGCTACGCCGAAGGTGATCGCGAGCGCGAGGAGCCAGCCGATCGTTTCCTTGTGCTGTTCGATGCGGGCGATCCAGCGGGACGGAGGGGGGGTAGGGACGGGGACGATCGCGGTCCCGCTTTCGCCCGTGCGGACGTCGCCGGCCATGCGCTCAGCCCGCCCGAAGAGGGCCTGGCGCCGTAACAGTGCGGTTGGCGGGGCGGTCGACTCTCACCGATGGGGCGCCCCCTACCGAGACCCGGTCATCAAGCTTTCACCGACGAGGTCGGACATACGGTTTCTCTCGGTCACGGGGGTCAGCGGGGCATGCGTATGGATACCTCATCATACACCTTTCTACGACGAAGTCTCCCCCGACCGGAGCGCCCTCGCTCGTCGAGAGTTGAGGTATAACCCCAAGCCATAAATACGCGGCTGCCCCACCTACGGTTGTTCTTCCCGGTTCATCATGAAAAGCAGCCCTGAACCGGGGTGGCGAGCCGGGCGTCGCCCCGAAACTGGAACCCCCGCACTGACCGCGGCGGGAGCGCTCATCGTACTCGCGCTGACCGCGCTGAGTTCGAGCGCCGCCGCGACCGGAGCGCACCCCTTCATCAACAACGGCGGGCCGAACGTCCAATCGGGTCTCAAGTCGACGGGCCTCACGCTCCTCGACAACAACTCGATCAGCTACCTGCTCGGCCTGGTTCACCTCAGCCTGACCGACACGGTGACCGGCGGCGTCTTCACCAACTACCAACGCAGCTTCACGGTCAGCGTCGTGGCCAGCGCGCTCCACCTCAACCTCACCGCCACGCTCAGCACGAACGCACTGTACGAGTGGGCCGGACCCACCCAGATGCCCGGCGGCAGCGACAACCTGCCCCCGCTCGCCAACTGGACCTGGGCGGTTGCGACCAACGGCCATTCGGACACCGCCAACTGGACCGCGGACACGAACGGCGATCTCAGCCGAACCGTCCTCTGGGCCACCCAGAGCTTCACCTTCATGGGCTTCCCGACCCTCCAGGCGAGCGTCGTCGTGAACCCGATCGGCTACGCCGGCACGACGGCGACCGGCTCCGGCTTCGTCCTGTCGAACTCCATCCCAGCCAACGATGCCGACTACACCGCGCTGGCCTCGCCTCTCGACGCGCCGATGGTCCGCTGGTCGAGCACCTACGTCGCCCCGGCCACCTGGAACACCACGACGAACACCGTCAGCTT
Organism: Thermoplasmata archaeon; assembly: GCA_035945735.1. Taxonomy (GTDB): domain Archaea; phylum Thermoplasmatota; class Thermoplasmata; order Lutacidiplasmatales; family UBA184; genus JAKIVR01. Next base: position 2,028 of record DASYZY010000212.1, on the reverse strand, counting down.
CACCTACACCCAGTTCGCGCCGGTCGCGAACTTCGTGCAGAGCCTCCACGCGCTAAGCTACCTCAGCATCCCGGCCGGCTCTTGGGGCGACGGCAACATCCTGCCGGCGGGGATGCCGCTCAACACCTCGTACCAGGTGAACTACTACGGCCACGGCACCGGCTACTTCCCGGCGCTCACAGCCTACAAGACCTACGTGACCCAGCTGGCCACGGACATGAAGAGCCACGGCTGGACGATCAACTACTGGAACATCGGCAACGAGGTGCCGGTCGCGATCGGCCAAAAGCTTGCGACCGCCTACGCCTACGTGTTCAACGTCGCGGCGGCGGCGATCCACTCGGTGTTCCCGGCGGCGCTTGTCGGCTGGGACACCGCCCTCGGCAAGCACCTGCTCCCCTTCTTCGAGACGCACATCGTGGGCGTCGGCTTCCTGGGCATCCACACGTACCCGGCGGGCAACATCTGCGGGGGCGGCGCCTACTGCCCGCCCAACAACGTCCACGAGTACTACCGCGACGCCCAGATCCTGCAGGAGAGCCAGAACTTCTCCGGCTACTGGCAGTTCGAGGCGCCGCTCAAGGCGCAGCACGACTGGTTCAACGCCACCGGCAAGTGGCTGCCGGTCATCGATTCCGAGGCGAACCTGAACAGCGCCCAGAACACCGGCTCCGACCCCCGCCAGCAGTCGCTGTTCGGAGCCGCGCTCCTCGGCGCCGAGCTGATCGAGGGCTCGCACCAGAACATGAGCCAGGAGCTGTACTACAGCTTCCAATCCCCCTACCCGCTCCCCAACGACCTCACCGCGCCGCTCGGCGGCTGGGGCTTCGGCCTGTCGACCGAGGGCGCGAACGACTCCGACATCACCTACGCCCCCTACGACGTCTCGAGCTGGTGGGCGCATTACGTGCCGGTCGGGTCCAAGGGGCTCGCCGCGACGAACTCCCAGTCCTGGATGGTCCGGGAATACGCGGTCCGCGACGGGGTCAACCTCTCCGTGTTCCTGGTGAACACTGGCGACGAGAACGCCACGATCGCCACGAGCGTCTCGGGCGGCAAGTGGACCGCCGTGTCGGAGAACCTGATCGACGCGTCGACCTACGTGATGGGCTTCAACGCCAAGACCCAGACCGAGTCGCTCACCAAGGACACGACCTCGACCTTGCGCCTCTCGGGCACCGGCCCGCAGGCGATCGTGATCCACGGCTACGGGGTCGCTGTACTGACCTTCGTGCCCGTTAATAAGCCCGGAAACACCTCCGGTGGCGGTAGCGGCTCGGGAAGCGGCGGCTCCGGTAGCGGGGGCACCGGCTCGGGCGGCTCCGGCACCGGCGGGACGGGCACGGGCGGCACCGGTACGGGGGGAACCGGCTCCGGTGGTTCCGGCACGAGCGGCCTCGGCTCGGGCTCGGGTGGCGGCACGGTCTCCCCGCCGACCGGCGGCGGAGGCGGTACGCTCCCTCCGGTCAGCCAGCCTCCTACGACCGGCACGACGACCCCCGGTTCCCCGACCACCGGCTCGGCCACACCGGGCCAAGGTTCGTCCACGCCCGGCGCGCTTGTGGCGATGCGCAATCTCGCCCTCAAGCTCGATCAGCCGGTCGTCCTGCTCCTCACCGTCGCCTGCGGTGCCGCGCTCATTGCGGCCCTCCTCGCCTCCCGTCGTCGGCCGCGCGCTCGCCGCCACCGGCCGTCGAAGACGACCCCAATCGCGCGCGCCACGCCTAGGCCCGGAGTCGCGGCCGCCCCGGCTCGTCCGGCGGCGAAGGGTACGCCCACGGCCGCCCGACCTCGAGCGGCGCCGCGCGCTCCTCCGCGGACGGCCGTGCGCACGGTGCCAAGCTATCGCTCGAGCGTCTCGGCGAGCACGGTCCGCTCGGCCAACCGGTACGGGTACCGGTAGTCCGCCCGAGTACCGGCCACCGGGAGTCGGCCTATAGATAGCCCCAGGAGCGGAGCCGCTCCTCGATCTCGGGGCGCAGCGCATGCGCCGAGCCGTGGCGTAGCTGTCGCCCAGCTCCTTGCGCG
>DASYZY010000211.1:0-11723 GCA_035945735.1 Thermoplasmata archaeon | reverse complement strand
AGGGCTGGAGCGGCCGTCCGGTCGAGCCAGCCGCCCTCCAACGCCTGCTGGATCTTTGCGTAGCGGTTCTTCGCATCCTGGCTCATCGGCCCCTGGAAGAAGGTAGTCTCTGTCCCCGATCCATCGTCCAGAACCACGCGGTCCGGGTAAACCAGCATGTGGGGCTCGGGCGGCTTTGGAGTCGGCTCTTCTGCCATTGTCCGACCCGATGCTAGGGGGAGTTGCTCATGACGATAAACCCCCACTGACGCGATCGCGAGGCGCTCCCGTCACGATGTTTTTCGGCGCGGCGCCCCGGCTTCCACCGGGGCCCGCGCCTGCGGTTCTAAGTGAGGTAGGCGTTACTTGTCGTATTCGTCGTTGTTCGGGTTTTCCTGATCCGAGTGGTTGTCCTTGTCGTACTCTTCCTTCGACTTGTCCGGGTCGCCGTCCTTGTGGTCGGGGTTCACGTTCGCACCTCCCGAAGACCACCAAGGGCGCCGAACGATATAGTTCTCTAGCCCGGAGGTTTGCTCGAGGTTACTTCCCGTTCTGCTCAGAGACGACCCCCGGATCCCGACGGCAAGTTGGAATAAGGGCAGGTGGTCTCCTCAAAGGCCCCGCCGGGCGCCCAGATGCCGTCGCAAGACCTTTCCCACACATCGGGCAGAGAGTTGCTCTCGCTGTACTGCCGAGTGTCCGAGGAGCTCGAGAGGCGCGGAGTCACTCGGAGTTCCAATGTTCCCACCGGGGATCTGGCCGAGTTCATGTTCTGTAAGGCCCTCGGTTGGAAGGCTCTGTCACATTAGCGGGACTTAGGGTCCTCCATCGATAGGAGCGATCTCCCGTTCTCCAACTCGCGCGAGGGGTGGCGGCCCCCACAGACGGTCTGCCCGGTCTGCGGCGTATGGTGGGGCGTTCGACGTGGGGGCAAGACGGATCGGGAGCCCACGTTGATACAATCTCGGAGCCCGGACCGGCGCGGCGAAGCCCCCCTTCCATCGAGGATGTAGCGGTCAAAACCAACCAAGTTCCCGTCCCGAAGGACCCGTTGTGTTACAAACGAATGGCCGTTATCGGCGGGTCCCGAAAATTTACAGAACCGTTTTGAGTGGTTACGTCGCCGAGCGGTCTACCGCCCCCGGTAGCGTACGGGAGGCGAACTTCTCCGGCGTCTACGCGCCTGGAGACATGGCACGGCCCACGTACTGGATTCCCGGCGACCTACGACGGCGTAGTTGCGGGAATCGCTGCCCACAGGTCCTTCGTCGTCGAACGCACGGGCGCTCGCGGGCCGCAGCCGATGTGCCCCGAAGTCGGGCGAGCTCGAGAGTGCTCACTCCCCGCGAGGGCAGTTCCTCCGCGTTCGTCGAGCGAGCTCGGGCCTACGCCGGCTCTAATCTAGCAGGCCGCGCTTGGCGGAGCGATGTCCCTCGAAGCCAAGCTCGCGCTCAAGGATCGGCCGATTCGAGTCGTGGATCCCCCCTCAGGTTTCGACCTCGCCTCGGGGCCCCCACGTCCGGGCGACGCGGCGCTGCTCGTGTTCGTGAAGGATCGGGCCGCGCTCCGCAAGCAGATGGCCAAGATCGTGGGCTCGGCGGTCGCGGACCGGCTGACCTGGGTGGCCTACCCCAAGGGCGGGCAGCTCGGCACCGACCTGAACCGCGACTCGCTGGCGGAGCTGCTCCAGGACGAGGGTGCCCAGCCCGTGACGCAGATCTCGATCGACTCGACCTGGTCGGCGCTCCGGTTCCGACCCGCCCGTGGCAAGTGAGCCGACGGCTCGCGGATCTCCGGGGCGGCGAGCGTTAAGTCGGACCGACCCTCCGTCGAACTGTGCCGCTCTACTACGCCGGTCTCCGCGTCCGGAACCTCCCGCGCTCCGTTCGGTTCTACACGAAAGTGATGAAGCTCCGGCTCGAGAGCCGGGGCGACGGGCGGGCCTGGGGCGCGGGCTTGTGGGTCGCGCTCCGCGACCCCAAGAGCGGCGGGGGCCTCGAGCTCAACTGGTACCCCAAGGGCTCGAAGTACGCGACGCCGTTCACCCCCGGAGAGGCGCTCGATCACCTCGGATTCTTTCTCGGCCACGTACCGCGCGCCACGCTGGAGCGGGAGTACGCGCGCATCGTCCGCGGGGGCGCGCGCCCGACGCGGATCACGCCCGCGTTCAGTGAGGGCTGGACCGCCTACGTGACCGACCCGGACGGCAATTGGGTCGAGCTCTTCCGCCGCCCGACGCCGGCGGAGCAGCTGGGGCAGTCCCGCAAGTCCCGAAGACGGCGCCGCAGCCCGCGGCGCTCCCGTCGCCGAAAGCCCGCGGCGTGAACCCCTCCACCTCTCCAACGGCGAGCCGGCCGCGATGAGACGGCCCCGCGTCGCCCTCGCTACCATGTCCGACCTCCCGCTGCTGGCCGAGGACGACCAGCGGCTCGTGCCGGCCCTGGAGGAGCGGGGCGTGTCGGCCTTCCCGGCGGTGTGGGAGGACCCGGAGGTGCGCTGGAACGGCTTCGATCTCACGGTGATCCGGAGCACGTGGGATTATCACCGAAAGTCCGCCCGCTACCTAAAGTGGGCGGCACGCGCCGCGGAGGGGGGTCGGCTCTGTAACCCTCTCGAGATGGTGCGATGGAACAGCCACAAGAGCTACCTCGCCGAGCTGGGACAACGGGGTCTCCCGGTACTTCCTTCCGAGATGGGCCGTCCCGGTGAGCGCCTCGAGTCGATCCTGCGCCGACGGGGCTGGTCGCGTGCCGTCGTGAAGCCGGCGATCTCCGCCGACGCCGACGGCGCCTTCGTCGTCGAGGAGGGCCAAGCGGCGGCGCTCGAGACGCGATACCGGACGGGCCTGGACGAGGGGCCGCAGCTGATCCAGCCCTACGTGGAGGAGATCGACTCGGGCGGGGAGCATTCTCATGTCTACTTCGACGGTACGTACTCGCACTCTGTCCGGCGTCCGCCGGGCCTGTCGATCCAGGGCCTTCGCACCTCGCCCGCAACGAGCCTAGAGCCAAGCCCGATGGAGCGCGAGGTCGCCGACCGGGCCGTTGCCGGGATATCGCCGGTGCCGCTGTACGCCCGAGTCGACCTGGTCATGCGTCGTTCCGGACCTCCCGCGCTGATGGAGCTCGAGCTGATCGAACCGTCCCTCTACCTCGCCTTCCACCCGTCGGCAGCGGACCGCCTCGCGGAGGCCATCGTCCGCCGGATAACCGCCCGGTCGACCGGCGAATCGCAGCTCCGCGCGCCGCGCTAGGCCGGCGGAGCTCGGCGCGGGCGCGCCGTGAGCTCGCCCGCACAGTTCGGACAGCGCTCGCTGAGCTCGGAAGCGCACGCCGCGCAGAAGGTGCACTCGTACGAGCAGATGCGGGCCTCGCCGCCGGGGTCCAGCCCCTGACCGCACCGCTCGCAGGTCGGCTTCATCTCGAGCGCCACGACCGGGGCGATGGACGGACTCGGCTTAGCGCTCGAGGGGTGCGCCGGGGCGGGGGCTCAGAACGCGTTGACCGCGAAGCCCACGAGGAACCCTAGCAGCAGGCCGAGGTAGGTCAGTCGCATCTTCATCGGGGTGAACTCGGGCGACGCCGCCGGCCGGAGCGCGACCCGGAACATTGGCAGAAGGGCGTACAGGATCGCGCCGATCGCGAGCGAGGCGAAGAGGATCGCGAGCAGCCGGGAGTTGTAGAAGTAGCCGACGAGCGCCCCGACCAGGGTTGGCAGACCCCCGAGCAGAAAGAAGCCGCTCAATCGGCCGACGTTGGGCCGGCCCGAGCCGAGGAAGGGGGAGGCGATCGGAAAGCCCTCGGTGACGTTCTGCAGGAAGAAGCCGAGGAAGACCACGCCGACCAGCCCGACTTCGTTGGCCGCCCAGGCCGCCCCGAAGACCAGCCCCTCGGTGAGGTTCTGGAAGCCGATGGCCAGCGCGATGACCGCGGCGAGGGAGCTCGGGTTCGGTGGGGAGGTCCGGCCGCCCCGGTGCTCGGAGACGTGGAGGAGCAGGAACGCCCCTGCGACGGCCCCCACGAAGAGCAGGTCGTCGACCGGGAGGGTCAGGTACAGCGCCGAGCCGACGTCGAGGCTCGCGACGTTGGAAAAGACGTCCGCGAGCAGGAATACCAGTATCCCGATCGCAGCGGCGTTCAGCAGGACGAGGGTCCAGCCCCGCTCCGAGCGCCGGAGCACGAGGGGCAGCGACAGGAAGATGGAGAGCGACATGGCGAGGGCGAGCAGCGCGAGCTCGACGAAGTTCGCCATGTAGGCCCGGTCGGTCGGAGGGAGCTATAACATCTCACCGTGTCGGCCGCGGAGATGGTTCACGATGTGAAGTTCGCCCCGCCGGAGGGGTAGGGTGCCCGCGGCGCCGGCGCACGGCTCGCCGGTCGGCTACCTCCAGGCGCTGCAGGTGCTCGTGGCCCGCGAGCTCGTCGAGGTCCGTGGCGAGCCGGCGGGGCGCGCGGCCGAGCTGCTCGGGCTCGCCCCCTCGGCGGTCTCGCAATACCTGTCGGGGCGTCGAGGGAGCCGATCGCTCGAGCGGTTCGAGGGGGACGAGGAGGCGCAGCTCTTGGCCCAACGGGTGGCCGCGGGCCTGAGCGAGCTACGGCCGGCCGACTCCGCCTCACGAGTCCGGCTTCTTCTCGACGGGACGCAGGAGCTGGTCGAGCGGGTCGAGGGCTCCCCCTCGGTGCCGACGCATGCCGCGGTGGGGGGCTCGCGGCCCTCGGGCGAGCACGCGCGGGAGCTCCTCGTCTGGAGCCGGTCACGCGTCCGGGCGGAGCAGCGGGCCGTGGCGCAATCGATGCGGCTCGCGCAGAAGGCCCGCGACGAGCTCACCCGGTCGGTCTTCCGCCAGATCGCGTCGGACAGCCTCCGCCACGCCGAGATCGTGGCCTCGCTCGCTCCGTACCTCTCGCGGGGGATCTCCCGCCCGCCGGCCTCGGGCATCACCCGGACGGATGTCGAAGGTCTAGTGCGGGACGAGCGACGTGCGGAAGGGCGGCCCGACCCGGTGCTGATGCGGGAGGCCGGGGGTACGATCGGACTCCTCCTCGAGAGCATCGCCGCCGACGAACGCAAGCACGACGCCCTCCTCTCGGGGCTGCTCGAGTCCGGCTTCGCGCCACGCCTCGGTAGCGAGCGACGAAGAGCGCTCCCGCGCCGAACCGCTCTCGGTCGGCAAGGGGCCCAGCGGGCACCGACGTCCGCCGCGTAGTACCGAGGACGGCGCCGTGGGCGAGCCCCCCAACGACCGACTCGAAGCCGCCCACGCGGTCCGGACGCTCGCTCGGGCCCTGCTCCTTCTGCTCGTCGCGCAGTATCTACTGGGCGAGTGGGTCAATCTCGACGGAAGCTTTCCCGATGGGCCGCCGTCGCTCGGCTCGGCCCTCGTCGACGCTTCCGACCCCGCGCTCGCGCTCCACCTCCTGGTGGCCCTCGCCCTCCTGTTCGGCGCACTCCTCGCGCTCGCGTTTGGTTGGGTCAGCCAGGTTCGGCGGCTCCGGCTCGCGACCGGGCTGGGGTTCCTAGGAGTCCTCCTGGCCGCGGCCGGCGGTGCCCTGTTTGTGTACTCGGGGTACGCGAACGCGGGCGCCTCCTTCCTGATGGCCGGCGCATTCCTGCTCGCCTTCTCGGCCTTCGCGTCCGCGCACTTCTTGGCCGAGCGGGAACTGACGGAGGCTGCGAGCCCGCGTGCTGCCGGAAGCGTCAGCCCGCACGCCTGAAGAGCCGCGGTCTGCCTGTACGGGCGTGCTGCCCGCGCCCCGGGTCGTCCTCTTCGACCTTGACAATACGCTGTTCGACCATGGAGGCGCTGTGGTGCAGGGGCTGCGCGCGGCCCGCGCCCGGCACGCGGGCTTGCGACGGATGCCGTGGCCGGAGCTGCTGCGCCGATACGATGAGCTGCTCACCGAGACCGAGCGGCCCGTGCTGACCGGAAAGCTCTCACTGACCGTCGCCCGCGAGCGCCGGTTCCGTCGCCTGATCGCGGAGACGGGCGCGATCTCGACCCTCGAGGAGGCTCGGACGCTGGCGAAGGTGTACCGGGAACGGTACCAAGGGTCGCGTCAGGCGATGCGCGGGGCCCGAGCGTTGCTCGCCTCGTACCGGCGGGACGGCATACCGGTCGGGATCGTGACCAACAACCTGGTCGAGGAGCAGGAGGACAAGCTCGCCGTGATCGGACTTCGGTCGCTGGTCTCGTTCCTGGTGACCTCCGAGGAGGTGGGTGCTACCAAGCCCAGCCCCGAGATCTTCCGGACCGCGCTGCGCCGGGGTGGGGTCGAGCCCGCAGAGACCCGGATGGTCGGGGACTCGTGGAACTCCGACATCCTCGGCGCGGCGGGACTCGGTATCCCGGCCATCTGGTACAATCCCCGAGGCGCTCCGATCCCGGCCGGGCCTATCGTACCTGTTCTCGAAAGCTTCGCACCCGCGTATCGGGCGCGAAGCCGGATCGCAGCGTGGGAGGGCTCGTACGAACCCGGAGCCCCGTCGCGCCCGGCGGCCACCGAAGGGATAATACAGCCGACCCGCGCCTCAAAATCACGCAGGAGGGCGGCGTGAGCTCCTCGGGCTTCTTCACCGGTCGCCACGGACTACGGCACCTGCTCCTGATCGGTGTCGTGATCGCCGTCGTGATCGTCGTCATCGCCGCGGCGCTCTTCCTGTTCAATCGGAGCTCCGGTGCCACCGTCACGGTGACCGGGGCGGTCGCCTACCTCGAGCAGGGGCACACGAGCGGCGGCCGCAACTGGTTCGGCAGCTCCACGATCAACTACTCCTCAGGCTTCCCCCTCTCCGTCGGCGTCGGCGGGAAGTTCTCGATCACCCTCAACCTCGCCAACGCCGATACGGTCTCCCACACCCTGTTCAGCTTCCAGCCGAACGCGCCGTTCACCGTGAGCTCGAGCTCGCCGGCGGCCCCGGTCCAGTACCCGGCGTTCTCCGACGGGGCCACGACGGTCACCCTGCAGGTCCCGTCCTCGGCCGGCACCTACGCGCTCAACCTCACGGTGGTCTGCCAGTAGCCCGGACCCGCGCCTCTTAATCGGGGACCGAGCTGCCGGGCCCGTGGAGGAGTACCACGCGCTCCTCGAATCCGAGGTCGGTCGGGCCTACGAGGTCGCTTCCGGCGCCCGCCGCACCGGCGTGGACCCGTCGAGCGAGGTCGAGATCCCGCGCGCCCAGGACATGGCGATGCGGGTCGAGAAGCTGCTGGGCCACTTGGCCCTCGATGGCATCTCCGTCGAGATCCGGGCGCTCGCCGAACGGATGCCGCGCGAGGAGGCCGCGGTGGAGATGGCCCGTCGCCTCGCGCGGGAGGACGGGCGGGGCCTCTCCCTCGAGGCCCGGCTCGACCGGGCGCTCCGGGTCGGGCTCGCCATCCTGACCGAGGGCATCCTCGTCGCGCCGCTCGAAGGGCTGGCCGAGGTCCACGTCCGGGGGGCTGGCACGGACGCGGCGTACCTCGAGCTGTACTACGCCGGCCCGATCCGGGCGGCCGGCGGCACCGCGCAGGCGCTCTCCGTGCTGCTCGCCGACATCGTGCGCCGCGACGCCGGCCTCGGGGCGTTCCGCCCTCAGGCCGAAGAGGTCGAGCGCTACAAGGAGGAGATCCCGCTGTACAAGCACCTGCAGCACCTGCAGTACGTGCCGAGCTCGGAGGAGATCGAGACCGTCGTACGGGGGGTCCCCGTGGCGATCTCCGGCGAGGCGACCGAGCGCGACGCCGAGGTGAGCGGGTTCCGCGACCTCCCCCGGGTCGCGACCAACGGCATCCGGGGCGGCGCCTGCCTCGTCATCGCCGAGGGGCTCTGCCAGAAGTCGGCGAAGCTCCGCAAGATCGTCGAGAAGCTCGGGATCCCCGGCTGGGAGTTCCTGGACCGGCTCGGCCATCACGGGGGCGGCGAGGAGGACCGCCCGAGCGAGCCGAAGTACCTCCGCGAGGCGCTCGGCGGCCGCCCGATCCTCGCCTATCCCAACCGTCCGGGCGGCTTTCGCCTGATCTACGGCCGCGCCCGGACCAGCGGTCTGGCGTCCTGCGCGATGAATCCGGCCACGATGGTCGTCCTCCACCGGTTCGTGGCGGTCGGCACCCAGCTCAAGCTCGAGTATCCGGGCAAGGCGACGGCGGTCGCGCTCTGCGACACCATCGAGGGTCCGCTCGTCGAGCTCACCGACGGGAGCGTGCTCGGGCTCCACGATGCCGAGAGCGCCTCGGCCCTGGCGCCCCGGATACGGCGCATCCTCGACCTCGGCGAGCTGCTCGTGCCGTTCGGCGAGTTCCTCGAGAACAACCGGCCGCTGGAGCCCGGTGGCTACACGTTGGACTGGCACCTGGAGGAGCTGCGCCGCCGGGGCGTCGCCTTGGACGACAGCGCGTTCGCCCCGAGCCTGGAGGAGGCGCGCTCGGCCTCGGAGCGCTGGGGAGTTCCGCTCCACCCGCGCTTCCTGCTCTTCTGGCACGACTTGAGCTCGAGCGAGATCCTCCGACTCTCCGAGTGGGTCGCCTCCGCCGGACGCTGGCACGACGGGTCGCTGGAGCTGGCCTCCGACCCCGAGTGGAAGGAGCTCCTCGTGCGGCTGGGCGCCGCGCACGCGCCGGCCGGTGAGGGCTGGGTGCGGCTCGAACCGACCGCGGCGGCCGGCCTGCTCGCCGGGCTCGGACTCGTCCTGGAGGGCGGTCAGCTGCGGCCCCGAGGCGGCGAGGTCGCCGAAGGCGACGCCGAAGACCCGCTCCGGCTCGTGAGCCGCCTTTCTGGGCTCGAGATCCGGGCAAAGGCCGGCTCTCGGGTCGGCGCCCGCGTCGGCCGGCCCGAGAAGGCCCGGCAACGCTCGATGAGCCCGAATGTGCACACGCTGTTCCCGGTGGGTGAAGCGGGCGGGCCCCGCCGCTCGGTGCCGGAGGCCGCGCGCCGCACGCTCGGGGGCGGGGTGTCGACCCGCCTCGGCGTTCGGCGATGCGCCGACTGTGGCCGACCGTCGGTCTGGGGGAGCTGTCAGTGCGGCGGGCTCACGGTCCCCACCGGAGAGGTCGTCGACCAACCGCTTCCGATCGCGCCGCTGTGGGCCCAGTCGCTCGAGCGGCTGCACCTCCGGCGGACGCCCGAGGTCAAGGGCGTCAAGGGGCTCCTGTCCCGCGGCCACAGCCCGGAACGCCTCGAGAAAGGGATCCTCCGCGCCGCCCACGGCATCTCGGTCTACCAGGACGGTACCGCCCGATTCGATCTCACCGACCTACCGCTCACGCACTTCCGGCCCCGCGAGATCGGTACCCCGGTCGAGCGATTGAGGGCGCTCGGCTACACGACCGACCTGTTCGGCGAACCGCTCACCGATCCCGACCAGCTCCTCGAGCTCGGCGTGCAGGACCTCATCGTCTCGAGGAGCTGCGGCCAGTACCTCACCCACCTCGCGCAGTTCGTCGACGACGAGCTCGTGCGCGTGTACAACGTCGAGCCGTTCTACCGGGTCCACGGACCGGAGGAGCTCGTCGGGGCGATCCTCGTCGCGCTGGCGCCCCATACGTCGGGTGGCGTCGCGGGACGGCTGATCGGCTACTCGGAGGCCGAGGCCTGCTTCGCCCACCCGGTGTTCCATGCGGCCAAGCGGCGCAACTGCGACGGGGACGAGGACTCGGTCACGCTGCTCCTGGACGCGCTCCTCAACTTCTCCCGCTCGTTCCTGCCGGAGAGCCGCGGCGCGCTCATGGACAAGCCGCTCGTGCTCACCACCCGCGTCGACGCGCGCGAGGTCGACAAGGAGGCCCACAACCTGGACGTCGGCCTGGCCTACCCGCTCGAGGTCTTCGCGGGGGCCGCGGCGCACCAGGGCGCCAAGCAGCTCGAGGCGTCGGTCCCCACGTTGGGCCGCCGGATCGACCCGGAGGGCGCCGTGCGGGGCGCCGGGTTCACGCACGACACCACCGATATCGCCGGCGGCCCGGTCCGGTCGGCCTATCGCGAGGCCGCGAGCATGCCCCGGATCGTGGAGCAATCGCTCGTGCTCACGGCGCAGCTCCGCTCGGTCGACATGGCCGATGCGGTGTCGCTCGTGCTGAACGCCCACTTCCTGCCGGACCTCATGGGGAACCTGAAGAGCTACGCGACCCAGAAGTTCCGGTGCAAGAGCTGCAACAGTAGCTACCGGCGTCCCCCCCTCACCGGTCGCTGCGTGGCCGCCAAGGGGCGAGATCTCTGCGGCGGGGAGCTGTCGCCCACCGTCTTCGAGGGCGCGGTGCGCAAGTATCTCGGCCTCTCCCAGCGGCTCGCCCGGACCCCCGGCGTCACGCCGTACCTTCGCCAGCGGATCGACATCCTCGAGCGCTCGATGAGCACGCTGTTCCCGGGTTCCCCCTCGCAGCGCACCCTCGACGGACCGGAGGCCGACGCCGAGGTATCCCACCTGACGGCCGGCGCCGAGCCTTAGCGAAGCCGGCCCGACGCGGTCGGGCGGCCGATCAGGCGAACTCGCCCACCGACCGGAGGAACTTCACGACGTAGCCGTCGGGGTCGTTCACCGTGAAGGCGGTCCCGTACGGCCACCGACGGAGGCCGGATTCGATCTTGACGTGGGCCTTCTTGGCCCGGGCGTACAGCTTCTCGACCCCGCGGAGCTCGACGTTCACGATCACGCCACCCCCGAGCGGGCCCGTGACCCACGAGTCGTAGTCGTCGTACGCTCCCCCCGAGCCTCGTCCGGTCTCGATCCGGCCGAGCGCGATGACCGCCTCTCCGAGACCGACGCCGGCATAGGCGAGCTTGCCGTCCTCGCCCTTCCAGGCCCAGCGCGAGGTGAACCCGAGCGACCGGTAGAAAGCGACCGACCGTTCGACGTCGCGCACGTTGAACATCACACTGATCTCCGCCTTCATCGAACCGCTCGGTGGCGCGAGCGCCGGGCTCGGCATAGCCCTCGCGCCTGCGGCGGTCGTTGGACAGTTCCTTATAGAACGGCCGACGTGGACGGGGCGCGGGCTTGTGGGGTAGTCTGGCTATCCTGTTGGCCTTCGAAGCCAACGACCTGGGTTCGAAACCCACCGGGCCTTCCGGGGGCGAAACTCCCAGCAAGCCCGCTCCGGGCCGAGCGGAGCCTACCGGAAGTAGCCGGAGGCGGTGCCGGGGTCGACCCGCTTCTCCTCCTCGGGCTTGGCCGCGAGGAGGATGTCGATCGCCATGATGGCCGACAGCGGCAGGAGTCGGACGCCGCCCTTCTCGCCCGCTTTGTCGCCCTTGTCGGTCTTCTCGGCCTTGTCCGACTTCTCGGAGGCCATCTCCAGCGCGAGCGAGTTCTCGCCGCCGACCGAGACCAGACCGCGGAAGATGCCCACGCTGAGCATCGGCTCGTCCCGGCCGCCGGCCGAGTGGACCCGGATGCGCGAGCCGGGCGTGAGCGAGATCGTCGGGCGCTTGGAGGTCGCCTCCGCCGCGCTCATCCTCCCTTCCTCTCCCGGCCGCCGGTGCGCGCCGCCGGGGCGACGGGCATCGGGCGCTCGAGCAGGTGCTGAAGGTGGTTTACCGTTTCCCGATACCGCCGGAGAGCGTTCTGGGCGTTCGCCTCGGTGAAATCCCAGGCCCGCGCGAGGTTCGAGTAGCGCAACCGGTACCCTTTCCGGCCGGCGCCGTCGGAGCCCCCGTTCATGCTCTCGAGCAGATCGAGCTCCTTCAGCTTGTTCAGGTGGCGATAGACGGTCGGTTTGGTGGTCTTGAGGACGGCCACGAGCTCCTCGGCGAACCAGGGCCGCGCCGGCTCGC
>DASYZY010000210.1:0-4152 GCA_035945735.1 Thermoplasmata archaeon | reverse complement strand
CGGGCCGAAGATCTCCTCGCGAAGGATCCGGTGCTCGGGTCCAAGCCCCTCAACGATCGTGGGGGCGAGGAAGTTGCCGGCGGCCCGGGCGGGGTCCGTAAGCCGCGTGCCTCCCGTGACGATGCGGCCTCCGTCGCGTCGGGCCTCCTCGACGAATCCGGTGACCCGCTCCAGCTGATCGGGCGAGACGAGCGGGCCCATCTCGATGCCCGCCTCGAGACCCGGCCCCACCTTGAGCTTCTCGGCGAGCGCGCGGACCTTGCCGACGAAGCTCTCCTGGATCGACTGGTGGACCAGCAGCCGGGATCCTGCCCAGCACATCTGGCCGGCGTTGTCGTAGATCCCCCAGACGACGCCCTTGGCGGCCCGATCCAAGTCGGCATCCGGAAAGACCACGACCGGCCCCTTTCCGCCGAGTTCGAGCGTGACCGGCACGTGGCGCGCGCCCGCGAGCTCGGCCACGCGCTGGCCGACCTCGACCGAGCCGGTGAAGGAGATCGCTCGGGTCCGCGGATCGGTGAGCAGCGTTTCCCCCACTTCCCGGCCGCTCCCGACCACTACGTTGAGGATCCCGGGAGGGATTCCTGCCCCCCGCGCGAGTCGGGCGAACGCGAGCGCCGTCAGCGGCGTGAGGCTCGCCGGCTTGAGTACTACGGAGTTACCGGCCGCGAGTGCGGGGGCCACGGACCGGATGGCGAGCACGAGCGGGAAGTTCCACGGGGCGATGTGCACGGTCGGGCCGAGCGGCTCGCGCAGGGTGTAGTCGAGCCGGCCGCCGGGCACGGGGATGCACTCGCCCTCGATTTTGTCGGCGAGGCCGGCGACGTACTCGAGGGTGCGGACGGTGAACTGGATGTCGCCTTTCGCCTCCCGCAGGGTCTTGCCGACGTTTCGGGTCTCCAGCGCGGCGAACCGGTCGACCTCCGCCTCGAGCGCCTGGGCGAGCCTCAGGAGCGCCTTCGTGCGCTGCGAGCCGTCGCCACCGGCCCAGTTCGACTCCCGGAACGCCTTGTCGGCGCTCTCCAGCGCCCGACGCGCGTCGTCGGCCCCACCCACCGCCACCTCGGCGAAGGGCTGGTTCGAGGCCGGGTCGAGGACGGGCGAGTGGCTTCCGGTGGTCCCGGGCCCCTCTTCACCTCCGATGATGAGCCCGTACCGGCTCTCCGAGGTTACCGCCATCACCGCTCGGGGAGTCCGACCCGGGGCCCTCGCATAACCGTTCCCTGCCGGAGGGCCGTGACTCCTGCGGGAGTGCCCTCAACCGACGTCGGACGGGTCTAACGGATACTCCCGACCCTTCCAGCGCAGCGGTCGGCCCGCCAGACCGCCGGCGATGGATCGTGCGAGCACGGCGAGGTAGAAGCCGACGGCCAGCGGGAAGAGGAGCCCGTAGACCGCGCGCTCGCGCACGCCGGCGGCGAAGCCTACGTGCTTGGCGAGCAGCACCCCCAGGAGGAGGGTGCCAAAGGCCGCCCATGTGAGGGAGCCGAACGCGAGCCCCAGCGGGAGCACGGCCAGCGGGGCGAGGAAGAACAGCAGCAAGCCCCCCGTGATCCCGAGCTGGCGGGCGAGCGAGAACCGGGTCCCGTGGATATTCTTGAGGATCCCCTCGAACATCTCGTCGCGAGTGCGGTACATGCGGGTGGACAGGAGCTCCGGCGCCCACGCGATCCGCATGGTGGCGCCCCGGTCGCGCAGGAGCCGGGCGAGAGCGATGTCCTCAAGGACGTAGCCCCGTACCGCCGAGTGGCCTCCGATCGCCTCGTAGACCGAGCGACGGACCAGCCAGTACTGCCCGTTGGCAAGCGCGGCCCGGGAGCCCGGCCGGTTCATCCGGGGCGCCCGGAAGTAGGTCAGGACCATCTGGGTGTAGAACGGCAGCACGACTCGCTCCCAGAATCCGACGGCCTCGACCCGCGGGGCCAGCGTGACCATGTCGGCGCCCTCGCGTTCCGCCCAGCCGAGCGTCGCCGAGAGCACCCGGGAGTGGTAGCGCATGTCGGCGTCGGTGAAGAGCAGGAGCTCGCCGGTCGCCGCGGTCGCGCCGAGCGAGCAGGCCCAATTCTTGCCGACCCATCCCGGAGGAAGTGGGGGCTCGGGGATCACCCGGACCCGGTCGCCGCGCGCCCGGGCCACCGCGACGGTGCGGTCATTCGAGCCTCCGTCCACGACGATCACCTCGAGGTTCGGATAGTCCTGGGCCAGGAGCGAGTCCAGGCAGGGCCCGAGGTCCTCCTCCTCGTTCCGCGCGGCGATGATCGCGGAGACCCGAGGTCGCCCTGTCGGTCCCGCGTCGTCGGGGCCGAGACCGGGCATCAGGGCCGCGAGGTAGACCGCCGCTCCCTGCACAAGGAGTACCGCGACGGTGTACAACAGGAGCAGGAAGAGGAGCCAGCTCGACGCGAGGAGCATCGGTCGCCCGAGGACGGGGCGAGATTAAGGTCGAGGGCCGACTCCCCGCACCGACGTGGCAACGGTAGAGCATCCGCGCATCCGCCCTGGCGCGCTGGAGGAGCGCGAGTACCAGCGGAGCATCGCCGATCGGGTGCTCGAGGCCAACACGCTGGTCGTTCTCCCCACGGGCCTAGGAAAGACGGCGATCGCCCTACGCGGCATCGCCGAGGCGCTGCGCCAGTCCCCGACCCGGTCCGTGCTCTTCCTCGCCCCCACCCGACCGCTCGTCGTCCAGCACGGCCGCGAGGTGGCCCGCACGGTGCTCGCCCCTCCGCCGCTCGTGCTCACGGGGGCAGTGGCCCCCGCTCGGCGGTCGGAGCTTCTCAAACCTCCTCAAGTGATCGTGGCCACGCCGCAAGTGATCGCCCGTGACCTCGCCCGCGGGTCCTTCCCGCTGGCGAGCCTCTCCTTCGTCGTCTTCGACGAAGCGCACCGCGCTGTGGGCGACTACCCCTACGTCGCGATCGCCGCCGCGCTTCGGCAGCTGGGCATTCGTATCCTGGCGCTCACCGCCTCACCCGGCTCGCGCCGCGAACGGATCCTGGAGGTCTGGAAGAACCTCGGGATCGAGCACTTCGAGCTGCGGACGCCAGAGGATGCCGACGTGGCCCCGTACTTCGCCGGTATCCACGTCGAACCGATCACCGTGCCGCTGCCGACGGAGGTACAGCACCTCATCGTGCAGCTCAAGACGGCCGTGGGGCGGCAAGGGCGGGAGCTCGAGCGCCTCGGGTACGCCCCGCCCGGCGCTCCCTCACGGCGTGAACTTCTGGAGCTTGGCGTCCGTCTTGATCGCGCCATCCAAGCGGCACGGGCGCGCGGGGACTCAGAAGTAGGACGGCTCTGGGCGGGCCGGACCGCCCAGGCGATCGCCCTCAAGGCGTTCCACGCCGTCGAGCTGATCGAGTCTCAAGGGGTGGAGGCGCTCCGGCAGTACATCGCCCGCCAACGCACCGAGGCGGAACACCGCCGAGCCTCGGGCGCGTTGCGCGGATTCCTGAACGACCCGGATGTCGCCGATGTCGAGCGGCAGCTGGGGAAGCTCGAGCTCGAGCACCCCAAGCTCGCGCGAGCGGTCGCCATCGTGCGGGAGGAGCTCGAACGGCGTCCCGAGAGCCGCGTGATCCTGTTCACGCAGTACCGTCAGAGCGCCGAGAAACTGGTCGAGGAGCTCGCGCGGGACGGAGGAGCCGCCGTGCGGGCGGCCCGCTTCGTGGGGCAGGCCTCGCACCCGGGCGACCCGGGGATGAGCCAGCCGGCCCAGATCGGCGTCCTCGACCAGTTCCGCCGCGGCGAGGTGAACTGCCTCGTCGCCACATCGGTCGCCGAGGAGGGGCTCGACATCCCCTCGACCGATCTGGTCGTGCTCTACGAGCCGGTGCCCGACGAGATCCGCACGATCCAACGCAAGGGTCGCACCGGCCGGGGCCGGCTCGGGCGCGCGGTCGTGCTCATCGCCGAAGGAACCCGCGACGTCGGGTTGTGGCGCTCGGCCCGCGCGCGGGAGAATCGGATGGCCGAGCGGTTGGCCGAGATCGAGCGGGAGCTCCTCGGGGGTGGAACCCCGGAGGCGCCTCGGGCCAAGGGCGAGACCCAGCGCAAGCTGTTCGAGTACGGCACCCTCTAGGGGGCGGCGCGGGCTAGCGGCCGGTGCTGCCGAACCCGCCGTCGCGACCCGGCACGGGCGCGACGGTGCCC
>DASYZY010000209.1:0-2208 GCA_035945735.1 Thermoplasmata archaeon | reverse complement strand
GGTTGCCGTTCAGGAGGTCCGCGAGACTGCGCCGATCGTACAGGCGGTTCGGCTCCTCGATCCAGGCCCAGGCGAGGAGCGCGGCGAGCAGCGCGAGGACGCCGGAGAGCACGAGGAGACCGGTCATGACCTGGAGGACCGGCCAGGAGAAGCCGAACACGAAGAGCCACAGGAAACCCAGCGCGAGACCCACAGTCGTCCCGATGCCGGAGATGACGCCGAACAGGCCCATGTCCGTCGGCCACCAGCGCTTCTGCCGGGTCTCGAGCAGGAGCATCGTGCCGATCGGCGCGCTCGCCGCTGAGGCGAGCCCCTCGAGCACGTTGAGCCAGAAGTAGCCCCCGAGCGTGCCGGCGAACGCCATCGCCACGATGCACAGCCCGCCGGCGCCGAACGAGGCGACCAGGAAGTACTTCCGGTGCTGGACGCGGTCGGAGAGGTTGCCCCACAGGATGGTGAACGGCACCTGGGAGAGTGCGCTCGCGGCGATGATCACCACGACGACGAACGGCGAGGCGGAGAAGCGGGCGAGCGCGAGCAGCGGGACCAGCGGGGTGGCGATCCCATCGCTGACGGCGAGCGGAAGGTAGGCGAGGAACCAGAGATCGCTCGACGACGGGCGGAGCGGCGTGCGCCGGACGACGTCCACCGAGTACTCCCCCGCGGAGCGCGCGAAGCCGGCCCGCGGAGGATAAACCCTCGGCTGGTCAGGAAACGCGGGCCCGCTTCTTCGACGGCCGGGACCGCTCCGGGAGCGCGACGCCGAGCCGGGCGCAGAGCTCCCGGTGCTCGGCGTCGCTGATCCACTCGACCCGGAGGTACTCCGCGAGCACAGGGTCCAGGACCCCGTACCGGTGCGCCTCGTCGATCACGAACTGGTAGGCCTCGACCTCCGTCGAGCGCCGAACGTAGCTGGTCCGCCGGTCGAACAGGCGGCGTCCGGCCCGCCGCTGCTGGATATGGCAGAGCTCGTGGTAGATGTCGAGGTAGAGGATCAGCTCCTCGCTCTCGCGCAGGTGGCTCTCGCCGAGGACGATGCAGTCCTGCTCGGAGGAGACCACCGGTCGCCAGCGACGCGGCGTCCACTTGGGCATCCGCTCCGGCGCGACGTACATCCACATGTCCTGGTCCACGACCTCGACGGCGACCGTGTCGTACAGACGGCGCCGGCCGGAGGCGGCGGGCTCCTGACGGTGGGCGGTGGGCAGGAGATGAAGGCCGGGGAACACCTCGAGCAGTGGATGGCGGCCGAGCGGCGCCCTCCGGTTGACCTTGAATCCGGGCGGCGCTCGGCCCGGCGCGAGCGGAGCGGGTCGGGGCACGACGGCGCGAGCGCGGCCCGGGCATAAGACTGACCTCCGGTGCCCTCTTCCCTCCCTTCGGGGTGGGGCGCCCGGTGGCGAAGGCGCGTCCGAGTGCACCGGTAGCGACTCCCGGGGTCGCGGTCGGCCATGCCGCGGACCCTGCCGGACCGAGCGGCGTCACCGCGATCCTCTTCGACCGTCCGACTCGAGTGGTGGGCGAGGTGCGCGGGCCCGCCTCGGGCACGTACGATGTGGCCTCGCTCGGGGTCACGGCGACCTTCGGTCTTCGGGACGCCCTGTTCTTCGCCGGAGGGAGCCTCTTCGGGCTCGATGCCGCCCGGGGAGTCCGGACACGCCTGCTCGAGACGGGCCGTGGAGCGCCGGCGCTCGGGAGCCGGATCCCACTTCCCCGGATCTCGGGAGCGATCCTGTTCGACCTTCCGCGGGAGGCGGAGGCCCTGCCGGAGTACCTGGCGCTCGGCTACGGGGCCGCGAAGCTCGCGGTCGCCGGCCTCGGTCCGAGCGGGCGGGTGGGGGCGGGGGCCGGGGCGCGCGTCGCCAAGTACGCCGGTCTCGAACTCTCCCGCGCCGGCGGCGTCGGGGCGGACGAGCGCCGGCTGCCCGGTGGAGGCCGGCTCGGCGTCCTGGCCGTCTTCAACTCGGGAGGGGCGCTGCGGGATCCGCTCAGTGGAGAATGGCTCCGGACCGCCCAGGATCGCGAAGGACGCGCGATCCTCCCGGGATCGAACCGCCGCGTCGCGGCGGCCAGGGCGCAACGGCCGGCGACGACGCTGCTGCTGGTCGTCACCGACCGCCCGTACGACCGCCGCGACCTCGACCGACTGGCGCTCCACGCCCAGGAAGCGGTGGCCCGGACCGTCTACCCCGCCGGCACCGCCTTCGA
>DASYZY010000208.1:0-27026 GCA_035945735.1 Thermoplasmata archaeon | reverse complement strand
CTCAGCTACTACGGGGACACCTGGGCGCTCCCGGACGGGGCCACACAGGCCGCGGTCACCGTGGCGCTCAATGCCTCCACCACCGAGGGCCCCGCGCCGCTGGCCGTGAACTTCACCGCCGCGGCATCCGGCGCGACCGGTCCCTACTCCTACAATTGGAGCTTCGGGGACGGCGCAACGGCCGCCTCCGGAGCGAATGTCTCGCACACGTACTCGACTAACGGCTCGTACACCGCGACGGTTCGCGCCCGAGATCCGAACGGGAGCACGGGCAGCGCCATCGTCCTCATCGTGGTCGGGCCGTCCTGGATCCGCGACAACAACTGGCACCCCGTCGGAGGCGCCAACGCCTCCACGATACTCCAGCCGGCGTCGCGCTCGGCGCCGGCGCTCGCCTACGACCCGGCGCTGCACGAGGTGATCCTGTTCGGCGGCTACGCGGTCAACGTCTCGGCCTACGGCGACACGTGGGCGTTCTCGAACGGCACCTGGACCGACCTCACGACGACGCTCACTTCCGCGCCTCCGGCGCGCTGGGAGCCCGGCTTCGTCTGGGACGCGGCCGACGGCTACCTGCTCCTGTTCGGCGGCCGGGACGTGCCGCAGTTCTTCAACGACAGCTGGAGCTTCAACGCGAGCGGATGGACACAGCTCCACCCGAAGTCGAGCCCGCCGGCCGGCTGGGTCCAGATGACCTACGATAGCGGCGACGGCTACGTGTTGCTGTTCAGCTCGAGCCAGGGCAATGTCCCGGGCGGCACCTTCAACCCCTGGGTCCACTGGGACATCACCTGGAGCTACCTCGCCGGGAGCTGGACCAACCTCACGGCGAAGGTCGGGTCTCAGCCGCCGGCGCTCACCGGCTCGGTGTTCGTCAACGACCCGAGCGCCGGCTACGTGCTGCTGTACGGCGGCCAGGGCTCGACCGATGTGAACGGGGGGTGCGACTTTGCCGTCGCGCTGACCTGGACCTTCGCGCACGGACACTGGAGCAACCGCACCCCGAACTCCACCGTGGGACTCCCCGGTGGGGCCGGCGGTCTGAGCGACGGGGCGGCCGCCTACGATGCGGCGCTGAGCGGAGTCCTCGTCTTCGGGGGGCTCACGACCGCCCCCGGCGGAGGATGCATGTCGATCGCCGACACCTGGCTCTACGTCAACGGCAGCTGGTCGGAGCGGCCGTCGTGGGCTCCGGGAGCGACTCCGACAAACCGTCACGCCTTCGCGATGACCTACGACGCGGCCGACAGTGAGGCCCTCATCGAGGGCGGGAACGTGTTCAACTCGTACGAGTACCTGGCCGACAGCTGGGTGTTCGGGCCGATCCCCAACCCGCTCGTCGCCCGCGCGTCGACGAGCGGCACCATCGGCACGGCCGCGTGGACGGTCGCTTTCGTCGCCTCGGCCTCCGGGGGTACCGCGCCGTACTCGTACCGCTGGGACTTCGGCGACGGTCACAGCGCGGTCGGCTCCGACCCCGTCGTGTCCCACTTGTACAGTTCGCCCGGGACCTTCTCGCCCGCGCTCACGGTGCAGGACCATGCCGGACGGAGCGCCACCCTGCAGCTCCCGCAGATACGGGTCACCGCCGCCCCGCCCGCCCAGGTCGATCGATCGAGCTCGGCCCCGGGTGGTCCGCTGCTCGGCACCACGGGCGGGTCCCTCCCCGTGCTGGCGGTGGTGATCGCGGTGGCCGTGGCCGGGGCGATCGCCGGTGGGCTCGTGGCGATGGCCGAGTCGCGACGGCGCGCCCTGTGGCGCGCCGAGGGCCTGGCGCTGGGCGCCAGCGTATCGGGAACGCCGGGGCCGGAATCTCCAAGAGCGAACGGGCGTGACTGAGGCGGGGGGACGCCTCGGGTGAGTCCGCCGCACGAACCCCCTCTCCTTCGGCGGCGAGCCCACCGGCTCGGAGACTCCACGCTCGTTCGCGTCGGCCCCGCTCCTCGCGTCCTGGTCGTCGTCGCAGTGGCCAGTGGGCTCGCGCTGCTGGCCGGGTGTGTCGGGCTCGCCCACCCGACCGGCCCGGTGCTCGCCGGCTCGGGGGGTGGCCACGGAGTCGCCGGTCTAGCTGGATCGAAGCGACCCGCCGTGGCGAACGACGGGAGCGCGGCAACGCCCCGGATGCTGACGAGCTCCGCGGCGCCTCCGCCGCTCGCGGCGTCGGTGCGGGCCTCGCAGACCGCTGGATACGCTCCAGCCTCGATCAGTTTCGAGGCCAATGTGAGCGGCGGCACACCGCCGTACACGGTGCTCGACTGGTCCTTCGGCGATGGCGCCACCGCCACCGGCCTGGATGCGGTCCACCAGTACGCGAAGGCCGGAGACTTTCTCGTACAGTTCGAGCTCAGCGATTCCGCTCAGCAGCACGGCGCGGCCTCGGTCTGGGTGAACCTCTCCGCCGCGCCGATCACGACCGTGGGAGGCGGCGGCCCGCCCACGGTGTCCCCCTACGTCGTCTGGGGCGGGGCCGCCCTCGTCGGCACCGGTACCGGGGTGCTCGTGCTCTGGATCGGGCTCCGCTGGCAGGCCCGCCGGAGCGCCAACGATGACGCAGGAGAGCCGCCGGCACCACCGCCGGCGCCCTCCGACCCTGGATCGATGGCCCCGAGCCCGAGCGCTCCGTCGGTGGCCGCGGCATCGGCGGGCCTTGCGGTCCGGCCCACCGCCCGTCAGCGCCGACTGACCCAGGAGGTTCTCGTGCATCTCTACTCTCTCGGCCGCTGGGGGCCGCACGAGCTCGCGCCGGCGGAAGCCACCCAGGCCGGGATCGGGTCGGGCATTGGCTCGGCGCAGAACGCATTGAGCAACGTGCTGCGGCGGCTCGAAGCGGCTGGATTCCTCGCATCCGAGCTGACCCATGTACCGGGCCGTTCGAGGCGGGTGAAGGCCTACCGACTGACTCCGCGGGGCGAGGCGCTCGCCCGGAGCTTGCGCCCCCCGGGCCCCGGGGCGGCGGTCCCACCCAGCGAATCGGCTCCCCGCCCGTACGCCTAGGTGCGGGGCGGGTCGAAAGAAGGTCCGGTCACGACCACCTTCAGCGAGCGGGCCGGATCGCTCGCGACGGCGAAGGCCTCATCGATCCGGTCGAGGGGGATCCGGTGGGAGACCAGGTCGCGCACCGGCAACCGGCCCGAGGCGACCAGGCGATGGAGGTCGGCGAGCTCTCGCTCGGTCGTCGCGTACGTCGGGATCACGCGCAGTCCGCGCAGGTACAGCTGCTGCAGGTCCACCGCGAGATGCGATCCCGGGTGCGGCAGGCCGAACAGGTTGACGGTACCACCTCGACGGACCAGCTCGGTCGCGAGATCGATGGCGGCCGGTGCGCCGGTCGCGACCACCACGAGGTCGGCGCCCGCGTCCTCCGTCCCCCGTTTCACCATCGCGCGCACCGCGTCTGCGTCCGTCGGATCGCCGACCGCCTCGACACCGCCGCGCGCCGCGGCCTGGCGGCGGAGCGGCGAGAGCTCGGTCCCGCCGATCCAACCGGCACCGAGCGTGTGGGCGAGCCGGGCGTAGAGCAGGCCGACCGGCCCCAGTCCGAGGACCACGACCCGGTCCCCGCTCTCGAACCCGACGGCGCGCAAGGCGGTCAACGCACAGGCCGCCGGCTCGAGAAGCGCCGCTTCCTCCCAGCTCAGATTCTCGGCGAGCGGAAGCACCGCCCGCTTGCGCAGATGCTCGGCCGAGACCCGGAACCGCTCGGCGAAACCGCCGGGGTCCAGGTTGCTGCGTCCGTACTCGGGACAGAAGGTGTACGCCCCGCGCCGGCAGACCGGACAGGAGTAGCACGGCACATGGTGGTGGACGAACACCCGGTCCCCCACGGCGAACCCCGAGACGCCCGAGCCCAGCGCATCGACAGTGCCCGCCGCCTCATGGCCGAGGATGCCGGCGGTCCGGTAGTTGCCCCGGAGCTTCTCGAGGTCCGTGCCGCAGATGCCGCAGGCGGCCATCCGGACGGTGAGCTCGCCGGGGCCCGGTTCCGGGGCCGGCCGGTCGGCGAGGACGAGCCGCCCGTCGGAGAGGAGCCCGACCTTCATCCCGCCCGAACGGCGGCGCCGATGGCGGCGTCGAGGATCTCGACGCCCTCGTCGAGCTCGTCGGTCGTGATCACGAGCGGCGGGATCTGCCGGATCGAGCTCTTGCCGCAGGGCAGCATGACGAGACCGCGCTTCCACGCCTCGTCGATGATCTGGTCGCGCAGCTCCGGAGCCGGGCTCTTGTCCCCGGCCCCGGCGATGATTTCGATCGCGGTCATGAGGCCGAGGCCGCGCACATCGCCGATCTGCGGGTGCTTGGCCTGGAGCTCACGAAGGCGCGCCATCAGGTGATCGCCGCCCTTGCGGGCGTTGTCGAGGAGATGCTCCTTCTCCATCACGTCGAGCGAGGCGAGCGCCGCGGCGCCGGCGATCAGATTGCCGCCGAAGGTGTTGGAGTGGTGGCCCTGGCCGGGATAGTCGAGCTCGCTCCGGAAGACGATCGCGCCCATGGGCAGCCCGCCCCCCAGCGCCTTCGCGCTGGCGAGGATGTCGGGCACCACGCCGTGGTGCTCGACGCCGAACCACTTGCCGGTCCGGCCGATCCCGGCCTGGACCTCGTCGGAGATGAACAGGATGTGGTGCTCGTCGAGGATCCGCTTGATGGCCTTGTGCCAGCCCGGCGGCGGCACGATGTAGCCGCCCTCGCCGAGGACCGGCTCGGCGACGAAGGCCGCCACGTCCTCCGGTGGGATCGAGGTCTCGAAGTAGAGCTCCTTCAGGATCTTGGCGCAGTACAGGTCGCAGCTCGGGTAGGTGAGCTGGTACGGGCACCGGTAGCAGTAGGGCGAGGGGATGTGGTGACCGCCGCCGACGAAGGCGCCGAAGCGCTCCCGCTGGGTCGTCTTCGAGGAGGTGAGCGTGAGCGCGCCCATGCTCCGTCCGTGGAAGGCGCCGAGCAGTCCGATGGTGATGGGCTTCTGCCGCTGCCAGCGCGCGAGCTTGACGGCGGCCTCGATGCTCTCGGTGCCGCTGTTGGTGAAGAAGACCTTCTTGCCGAAGGTACCCGGGGTGATCTCGGTCAGCCGCTCGGCGACCTTGACCTGGACGTCGTAGTAGTAGTCGGTGCCGGCGAAGTGCATCAGGCGCTCGGCCTGCTGCTGGACGGCGCGCACTACGGCGGGGTGGCAGTGGCCGACGTTGAGAACGCCGACGCCGCTGGTGAAGTCGAGGAGCGTGTTGCCGTCGACGTCGTGGAGCCAGACTCCGCGCGCGCTCTCGACGGCGATCGGCGCGCTCTTGGTCGAGGTCATGAGCAATCGGGTATCCTCGGCGATCATCTCGCTCGCCTTCGGGCCCGGGATCGGGGTCACGATCCGCACCCCGCGCTTGGACGACGAGCCGGCCGGTAGGGGAGAAGCGGGCATCGGGGCGGGGGTGCTCTGACTCATGGCTTCCTCGCCCGCACAGCGCCTTTACTGAGAAAAGCCTTCGGTCCCTGCCGGTGAATTCTCCGGCGCGCGACGTTGCCGGCGCGCGAGTCGAACCGCGCCCTTATGGGGAGGAAGTCCGCCGCGACGCCCCGAGGGATTCCCCACGCCGCCGGAGGAGGTGCGCCGCCGCTTGCCGGAGGTCCCGGCGCCATCGGCGCCCCGCTACGTCCTCACCGAGCTCGCCCGCGGGTTCCTCCTGGCCCAGGCCGAGCCGGAGCGCGCACGCAAGTTCGCCTCTCAGTTCGTGCAGGAGCAGAGCGGTGGGCCGCTCGCGCACGCGCCGCTGCACGAGCGGCCGTTGGCCCAGCGACCGACGCGCTTCGCCCCGCCGTCGGTCGGCCCGCTCGACCCCTAGCCCGCGCGCGTCGTCTTCGCCCGGCCGAGCGCGGACTTCACGTCGCGATAGGCCCGTAGCGATTCGGGGAAGTTGGAACGCGTCAGGCAGACCCGGACGCCGCTCGGATCGCCGAACAGGCGGCCCGGCGAGACGAGCACACCACGGCGAGCGGCCTCGCGCGCGAGCCGGTCGCCCGCTGTGCGGCCACCGGGCCGGTCGAACCACAGCGGGGCGGCGAGCGCCGGGACATCGGCCTCCGCCTCCCGCAGCGCGGCGAAGTTCCGTTGGAAGAGCCGTCGGGCCTCCCCCAACACGGTCGCGCGGTGTCGGAGCAGCGCCAGCGCCTGCGCGGCGGAGCTCTGCGCCACGCCATCGAGCAACCAGTGCGTCTCCTGGAACGATGCCTCCTCTCCGCGCGGAACGACGACGAAGCCGACCCGGATGTCGTCGGCGCCGTACACCTTGGTGAAGCTCGCCGTCCGCCAGAGCCGTCGCGAGGCGGAGTCGCCCACGGGATCCGCGTCGGTGAACTCACGGAACGTCTCGTCCACCAACAGGTCGCCCGCGCCTTCGGCAAACCGGCGCAGTTCGGCCGCATTGCGGAGCGTGCCTTCTGGGTTCGATGGGTTCGACGCGAGGGCGAGCTCGGCCGGTGACTCCGGTCCCACCGGGGCGAGCCCGACGAGCCGGGCCGTGTCGGCGAGCGGAGGGTACTCGGGGCGACCGACGCGGATCCGCACCGGCCCTCGGCCGCGCCGGGAGCGGTGTCGGGCGAGGTGCAGGAGGACGAGGGCGTTCGCCTCGGTGGCCCCGTGCGTCAGGAACAGCCGGCGCTCCGGCACGCCTTGACGACGGGCGAGCGCGCTACGGAGCTCCTCCGGGGTTCCCTCCCTCGCCTGGGCGACGATACGCCGGTACGACCGGAGCTCGTACCGCATTCCGCTCTGCCCCAGGTCGTGCGGCAGGTGGCGGTGTTCGTAGATCCAGCGCGCGAGCGGAAAGCGGGGAAGATCCGGGGCTCGCCGAGGTCTCACGGAGCCGGGGGCGGCGGGTTCCCGGGCCGCATCAGTTTCAGGTAGGCGTCCTCGAGGCCGAGCGTCGAGCCGGAGAAGGAGCGTACCGGAGCGACCTGCTGGGCGGCCATGAGCAGCCGGGAACGGGTCTCGTCCGAGCCGTCGTACGTGATCCGGAACCGGGTCGGGTTCAGCTGCTCCACGCTCTGCGCCACCGGGGTGAGGAGCGCGAGCTTGTCGGCGGCGGGCGGCGTGAGGAACTCGACGTCGACCTGGGTCTCCTTGAACCGGGTGGAGAGGTTCGCGACGGTGTCCTGCGCGACGATCTTCCCCTGGTTGACGAAGATCACCCGGTCGCAGACCTCGGTCACCTCCGGCAGCAGGTGGCTGCTCATCAGGATCAGGCGGTCGCGCTTGAGCGTGGACAGGAGGTTGCGGATGATCACGCGCTCGGCCGGGTCGAGACCGCTCGTCGGCTCGTCGAGCAGGATGATCGACGGCTCGGACAGGAGCGCCGAGGCCAGCACGATGCGCTGGCGCTGGCCCTTGGAGAGCTTGCCGGTCCGGCGCTCCAGCGGCGGGAGCTCCAGGAGCTGGGCGTACCGGGTGATCTGGTCCTGGAGCTTCTCGGAACCGAGGCCACGGAACTCGCCAACCATCTGGAGCGCCTCCTTCCCGGTCTGCTGCGGGTAGGGGTCCGGCGACTCGATGACGGCCCCGACGCCCCAAAGCGCCTCCTTGGGCTGGGAGGTGACGTCGATGCCGTTGATGCGCGCGTGGCCGGTGCTCGGGCGGAGTAGATGGGTCAGGAGCTTGAGGGTCGTCGTCTTGCCGGCGCCGTTCGGACCGAGGTAGCCGATCGCGCCCGAGCCCTCGTACTTGAATGCGGCGTTCGTGAGCGCGTGGAAGTCGCCGAAACGCTTGCCGAGGCCCTCGGCCTCGATCGCGAGCGCGCTCACCCGCTGACCTCCTTGTACTCGTAGATGGCCCACGACAGGCCGAGGAAGACGACAAGGTAGGCGGCCATGATGACCAGCCCCTCCCAGATGTACGGGGCGAACGCGCCGTCGAGCCGATGGGCCACGGGCACGATGGGCTCCGAGATCGCCGCGGAGGAGTAGGTGAGCTCGAACCAGGGCTCGATGTTGGCGTAGCTGGTGATGACGCTGCTGATGATCGGCAGGAAGACGAAGAGCACCAGCACGGTGAGCAGGATGCTGAAGGCCGGGGTCTTGACGAGGGAGCTGAAGAAGAAGGCGAGCGCGACGGCCGCGGCCGAGAAGAACAGCGCGATCAGGATCGACTCGAGGAGCGGCAGCACCGGGACGGAGCCGGTGAAGTAGAGGTCGGCGCCGATCGCGAAGACGTAGTACAGCACCGCGATCACGCTGGTCGCGGCGACCGCGGCGATGTACCGGCCGAACAGCAGGATCCTCCGGCGGATGGGCAGGACCAGCGTGTAGTAGCCGGTCCGCGAGCCGAAGTCGGTCGAGATGGCATCCCCGCCGAGCAGGGCGGCGCAGAAGTAGACGATGATCGCGAGGAAGAACAGGAAGCCGGCGAGCAGCGCCGAGGAGTCCCCCGGGTTCGAGATCGTGCCCGCGTGTACGAGGTAGGCGAGGACGCCCCACAGGGCCCCGCCCACGATGATCACAAAGACCACCATCGCCAGGAACCGCGACGTCCGGAGGTACGACTGAAGCTGGTAGCGGATGGCCACCGTCAACTGCCGTACATCCGGTACCACCGCCTCCGTCATGGCCGAATCGCGCCGAGCCGGGCGGTCTATTTAGTGGCCCCCGTCGGACGGCCGCCGGCGTGCGAAACCGCGCACGGGGGCTAGCGGCGGGGGCGCGCCGGGGGTCGCTCGAACTCCTCGGACACCGTCACGGTGACGGTCCAATTCGGCTCGTCGACCGCCTCGGCGATGCGCAGTAGCCCGACGAGGCTGCAGAGCGCGTAGGCGGCCGCCGGCGACCAGCCGCGCTCAGCGAGCAGATCGATCATCGCCTCCGTCGCCCGGAGGGCTGCGACGCGCGGATCGGGTCCTATACCGGTCGTCGTCAGCCCAGCCGGTTCGGCGGTAGGAACCGCCGGGGAACGCAGCCGCGGTCCCGGCAGGGGGGCCCGCTTGCGCAGGGTGCACCGGAGCCGGACGCGCGCCGGCATCTCGATGCCGGTCCCACACAGCTCGCCCCAGCCCTGGCGACCGTGGGGATCGCCGACGGAGAGACCGGCTCCGGGGACTTGCACCGGTAGTTCGACGCGGCTCCCCTGCGTGACCAAGGGGAGGTCCATGTTGCCTCCGAACCGCTCGGGAGGGATCATCGGGTGCTCCCCGTCGCTTGGCAGGACGGCGATCACGCCCAGCATCGGTCGGAGCGGGAGCGTGAGACCGGCGAGCGGGCCGTCCCGAGCGAGCGCGACGCCCTTGCGGAGGCTCCAGCGCGTGAGAGCGTCGTCGAACCGACCCCGGAGCAGGCCGAAGTTCCGGAACACCCCCGTCCATCCCCACGAACCGGGGCGGATCGAGAGGAGATCGACGCCGAGACGATCTCCGGGCTCGGCGTCGCGGACGGCGAGCGGTCCCACCGCGCCATCGACGCGCTCCCAATCCACCCTCGCCAGATCCGCGCTCCGGGAGGCCGGCGTCAGCTGACCGCAGGAGGAGTCGGGGATCTGGATCTCGATCTCCTGCCCGGGGTCGACTTCGAGCAACGGAGGGGTGTCCGGCCGCCAGCGGAACTGAAGCCGGTCGGGGCGCCTACCGTCGACCCGAAGGACGCGCATTCCAGGGGGCGAAGCCGTTCCGCTCTAATCGGTTCGCTGCCGCTCGAGCCGAAGGTTCATCAAGGGGTCCGGCGAGCCTCCTGCAAGGATGGGTGCGAGCGGGTACGCCCGCCGTCGGGCAGCCCTCACACACGACACCCGCGCATGGTTCGGCCCTGGCCGGGCGTTGCGCACCTTCGCCCGCCGTTCGGGCACCTGCGTCGAATGCGGAATCCAGCTCCGGAGCCGGCGCACCCCGTACTGCAGCCGAGGCTGCCGGTGGCGGTTCCACGGCCGCTACTTCTGGGACGCCGCCCGACGCGTCGTGCTGAGGCGGGACCGCTACACCTGCCGCAGCTGCGGCCGACGCGCCCGGCAGAGCGCGCTCGAGGTCGATCACATCCGGGAGATCGCGAGCGGCGGCGCGCCGCTGGACTACGCGAACCTGCAGACTCTCTGCCGGCCCTGCCACCGCGCGAAGACGGTCGCGTTCCTGCGGCAGCCCCGGCTCACGGCCCGCGTTCCCGGTACGATGCCCGAGGCGAGCGTCTTTGAGGAATCGCCGGAGTGGTTCCCGGCGTAGCCCCGTTCCTCCGAACTCCTACGGGTGACCTTTCCGCCAGCCGAAGCTTATCCGAATCGCGCGACCTTGGGGGCCGAGGATGCTCCCATGCTGCGCGAAGTCCAAGAGGTGCTCGAAGCCCAGCCTACCATCGAGGGTGCGGGGGTGCACCTGCGCCGCGCCTTCGGCCATCGCGAGGTGCCCCGTCTTGACCCGTTCCTGCTGCTCGACGACTTCCGGTCGGAGAACCCGGCCGAGTACGTCGCCGGCTTTCCCTGGCACCCGCACCGCGGGATCGAGACGGTCACGTACATCCTGGACGGCCGGGTCGACCACGAGGACAGCCTCGGTAACAAGGGCGCGATCGGCCCCGGTGATGTCCAGTGGATGACCTCCGGTCGCGGCATCATCCACCAGGAGATGCCCCGCCGGATGGAGCAGAAGAAGATGGGCGGTTTCCAGCTCTGGGTGAACCTCCCCCACGCCCAGAAGATGGGCGCGCCGGGCTACCAGGAGGTCCAGCACGAGCGGATCCCAGTCGCCGAACCGGCGCGGGGAGTCCGAGCCCGCGTGGTCGCCGGTGAGACCGGTCGCGTGCGGGGCCCGGTGAAGGAGATCGCCGTGCAGCCCGAGTTCCTGGATCTGCATCTCGAACCGGGCGTGGACTACACTCATCCGACCCCGCCGGCCCACACCTCGTTCGGCTACCTCATCGAGGGCTCGGCCAGCTTCGACGCCGAAGCCAAGGACCGGGTCGACGACGGTAATCTGGTCCTCTTTGGACCCGGGGACGGCATACGGATCCGTTCCGGCGACCGGGGGGCCCGGCTGCTCCTCATCTCCGGCAAGCCGTTACACGAGCCTGTCGCGTGGTGGGGCCCCATCGTGATGAACAACCGCAAGGAGCTCGAACAGGCGGTCGAGGAGTACCAGAACGGTACCTTCCTCGACCCGCCCAAGTCGAGTCCGCAAGACGCGCCGGGATCGGGCTCGTAGAGTGGCGGGGCCCTCCCGGCCCAGTCGCGGCCCTACGAGGGCGGCGATTTCGCCGGGGGCGCGGCCGCCGAGACCGGGGGAGTGGGCACCGGCACTGGCGAGCTCTTGGCGCGCCCGCCCGTCGCCCGGGCGATCACCTCGGAGACCCGCTTGGAGACCTCGGCGACGAGCGCCTCGCGCTCCTCGGGCCGGCGGATCATAAGCGTGAGAATGAGGTCGGTGCCGAGCGCGCTCCGGGCCTTGACCGTGAGCACGGGAGGATAGCGCCGGTCGAGCCGAAGGCGCAGCTTGCTCATGCTCCGCAGGAGCTCGCTTTCGAAGGTCGCCAGGTCGACGCTCGTGCCGATCGACATCGGCACGTTCACCTCCTGCCAGGCCTTGGGCGAGGTGTTCACCACCACCTCGCGCATGAAGGTCGAGTTGGGGACCGATACGAGCTGGTCCTCGACGGTGAGCAGCACGGTGCTCGTGGCGTTGATCTCGATCACCTTCCCCGAGTAGTCCCGGATCCGGATCGAGTCGCCGACCTTGTACGGGCTGTAGATGTCGGTGAAGTACTTCGCACCGAAGTTCTCGAGCTGCTCGCGCAGCGCGATGAGCATCGCCACCCCCACCAGGAAGAGGACCAGGATGAGGACGTTGGAGTTGACCCCGACCTCCTGGATGGCGAACACGGCTCCCACGAGCAGAATGAGCGCGGCGGTGAGCCGCCGCGCACCGGCCGTCACCTGCGGAGGGCTGCGGCTCATGAGCCCGCCGACGACGACCGAGCCGAGCTTCGCGGCGAGCGCGGTCACCCCGAGGATGACGCCGAAGTAGAGCCAGGGCAGCAGCATCTGGACCAGCGTCATGGCCTAGGACTCCACGAGATCCCCGAAGAGCTCGGCCTCGGCGAGCGCCGCGGCCTCGATCGAGCAGAGCCGGGCGGTGCGCGCGCCCTCCCGCCCGAGCTTGCGGCACAGCGAATCGCTGTCGAGCAGTTTCTCCATCTTGCCGACCAGCCCGTCCGGTCGATCCGGGTCGAACACCATCCCATTGCTCCCATCCTTGATGAGCTCGGCGACCCCGGCCCGGTCGGTCACGATAACGGGCTTGTCGTGGATCCAGCCCTCCACCACGACGAGGCCGAAGCCCTCGCGCACCGAAGGGAGCACGGTGAACCGGCAGCGCTCGTAGAGGCCGTCCAGCTCCGGCTGGGGGACGTGGCCGGTGAAGATGACCCGGTCGCGCAGGTCGAGCGAGCGCACCAGCGCCTCGAGCTTCGCGCGCCAGTTGGCCGATTTCGACAGCCCCATGCCGCTGCCGGAGCTGGAGAAGCTGCCGTTGCCCACCAGGACGAGCCGGAGCTCGGGGCGCGAGCGGGCCACCTCCTCAAAGGCCCGGATCGCCCGGTCCTGGCCCTTCATCGGGTCCATGCGCCCGACGACGAGGATGAACGGGTCGGTCGGTGCCAGCCCGAACTTTCGGCAGGTCGCCTGGGCGGCCTCCGGAGCCGGGCGAGTGTAGTCGGCCGGGTCGATGTACGGGTAGATCGTCCGGGAGGTCCCGGTGTGGCCGAAGCGCTTGAGCTCGGCGAGATAGCGGCGGGTGCTCACGACGACGACGTCGTAGCTGTTGAAGTAGCTCGACAGGCGCTCCCGCCACGGTTCCGGGATCTGGGTCTCGTCAAACGGGATGTGCCACCGGAAGAGCTTGGGCTTGAGCGTCTCGAGCATGCCGCCGACGGGCAGCTGCTGGAAGTCGTGGACGTAGAACAGGTCGAAGTCGTTCTCCCGGTCGAGCGCGCGCATCCGCTCGGCCGTGATCCGGTTGTAGTAGCCGTAGTCGCTGAAATCGGTGCTCCAGAACACTTCGTCGTCGGGCAGGGCCGTGTCCAGCCCGTGGAGGGTGCCCCAGATCGACTCCTTGACCCGGCCGTAGTTCGCCATGCGCTCGGCGTCGAGGCCGAGGCTGTGCAGCGTCACGCCCTGGAAGCGCATCGTCGGCGGCGCCGTCGGGTTGAGCGAGATCCAGTGGGCGTCGCCGAGCACGCCCGAGTGGAGCAGGCGTCGGACGAGGGGGAAGACCATCCGGGTGACACCCCCCGGCGAGAACCGGTAGTCGACGCCCTCGACCAGCCCCTCCATCTCGCTCGTCCCGTCGATAGGCGGACGCAGCTCGAGCTTCTGCGGGAGGGCGAGGAACTGGATGAGCGGGGTCTGGGTGTTGATGCAGACGCTGAGCGGCTCCTTTGCCGCCAGTGTGGTGGACCGGGCCTCGGCGAGGCGGCTCTTGCCCGGCGAAGATCGGGCCGTCGGCTTCGGCATGGGCCGGCCGATGGCCCGTACAGACCGACCTACAACTGGGTATCGGCCGGCCGGTCACCACGATGATGTAGGCGCGCCTACCTCGGCGCGGCATGCGCGCGGCCGACGCCCGGAGGATGGAGGTGAACCGGCTCAAGTGGGACGAGAGCGTTCCGCTCCATCGGGACTCGCCGGTCTACGACGTCCCCGCGTTCCTCGCCGGGCGGAGCACGCTCGAACCGCTCGAGATCGCGGAGGTGGGGACCGTCCGGGGCCGCTCGCTGCTCCACGTACAGTGCCACTTCGGCCTGGACACGCTGTCCTGGGCGCGACGAGGTGCGCGGGTGACCGGCGTCGACTTCTCCCCGGCTGCGGTTCGTGCGGCCCGGGAGATGGCCCTCCAGTCGGGGCTACCCGGTCGGTTCGTCCGATCGAACGTCTACGACCTGCGAAGGAACCTGAAGGGAAAGTTCGACATCGTCTACACGGCCAAGGGAGCCCTCTGCTGGCTCCCCGACATGGCCGCGTGGGCCGAAACGCTGGCCAGCTTTCTCCGGCCGGGGGGCCGCCTCTACCTGCTCGAAGACCACCCGCTCTCCGATCTGTATGGCGAGGATCGAAGGGGGGGCCTACGGCTCGAGATCCCCTACTTCCTCGGCCGGGCGAAGCGCGAGGTCTTCGACGGCACGTACGCCACGTCGGTCCGAATGCGGCATCGGACGAGCTTCATGTGGATCCACCCGGTCTCAGAGGTCGTTAGCGCGCTGGCGAGCGCGGGGCTCCGACTGGAGTTCCTCCACGAGTTTCCCTTCTCCTACTGGAAGAAGTTCCCGTCGATGCGTCCCCGTCGGGGCGGTGGATGGGAGTTGCCCAAGGGGGAAGCGAAGCTACCTCTCGCGTACTCCCTGCGAGCCGTGCGCCCGAGAAACGACTGACTGCGTCCGATTGGGGTTACTATCGGGCCGACGCCGGCCTCAGAACATGTCCCCCCCGTGGCAGAAGAAGCGGGGGTCGCGCATCAGCCGCCGGAGCTCCGCCGTTCGGCTCGTGGGAGCGCCGGTGAGCGACCGTGCCATGAGGACGATGTGGCTCTCGGGTCGGAGCAGGAATCCTTTCTCCCTGAGCAACCCGGCGGCATCTCGTACGAAGGTGCTGGTGCCTAGGGTGACCCATCGGCGCCCGGCGTAGGACCGGATCGCGTCCAGCATCGCGGCCTGCAGTCGCCGGTCCGGGACGACCGCTTCGTAGATCCCGACCTGCCTACGGCCTTCCTCGGTGGCGTAGAAGTAGCCGACGGGACGGGACGCGCGAAGGAGGAGGTGGAAGTCCTTCGCCGAGCGCCATCCGAGCGCGACTCGAGCGCGGAACGAGTCGCGAAACCGGTCGACAAAGCCGATCCGACCCCGGTGCGCCCGGGCGAGGAGTCCCTCGAGCACGCCCAGTTCGGAGCGGCGGACGCGACGGGTGGTGAACCCGGCCGGCAGGCGTACGGAGGGGTCTGGCGGCGGGGGGAGCACGGCGGAGCCCGGAGAGTAGACGTCGCGGTAGCCCAGCTTCTCGTACAGGCGGTGCGCGCCCCAGCTGCGCCGGGTCCAGAGCAGCGACAGTCCGATCCGAGCGCGTGTCTCGCGGTCGTGCACCTCGCGGAAGAGAAGTGAACTCAGACCGCGTCCGATAGCGTCCGGCCGGGTGCACACATCCTCGATCGCGGCGAATGTCTCTGACTCTCGCCGGGTCGTGAGACGTAGGCGACCCACGACGATCTGCGCGAGGACCTCGCCGGCGTCGATCGCCAGCACTCCGGTGTAGTCGGAGAACGGGACCCCTAGGGATCGGGCCTTCCGGTAGAGAGCCCGGTCCAACGGCGGGGAGCCGTCGGACCAGACGAGGCTCCCCCACGAACCTTCGAGCTCAGCGGGGAGAGTGTCGATCGCACGGATCTCCACGGGGGCTCCTGGCGCCAAGCACCTACCGCCTCGGGCTCATGGCTCCGTCTCCTGGAGCCGTCTCGCCGCACGGGGCCCGCCATCTAGGGGTCCGACACGCCAGTTTCAGCGCGAGCTACAAATACCCGGTCGCCCCCGCGCCCCGCATGGCCGAGTCCTCCTCGGAATCGCGGTCGAACCGCGCTCCGAGTAGGACCACTCCTCCGGTGGTCCCGGACGGGCTCGACGTCGTCTCGCCCGAGCCGGCCTGCGCCGAGGCCCCCCTGGGGCTCCTCGACAGCGCGATCACCCCCGTGGACCGCTTCTTCGTCCGGAACCACTTCCCGGTGCCGGCGATCGACCCGGCGCGATACCGCCTCTCGGTCTCCGGCTCGCTCGAACGCCCCGCGGAGCTTTCGCTGGACCAGCTCCGCCAGTTCCCCACCCGGACCGTCGTGGCCACGCTGGAATGCGCCGGCAACAGTCGCCGCGCCGTCTACCCACCGGTCGAGGGCGTGCCGTGGAACCACGGGGCGGTCGGGACCGCCGAATGGGAAGGGGTCTCGCTCGCCGATGTGATCGAACGGATGGGCCTCCGCTCGAACGCCCGGGAGGTCGTCCTCGAAGGGACCGACCGCGGACGGGAGGTCGGAGCCTCGGGGGAGATCCCTTACGCGATGAGCCTGCCCCTGGAGAAGGCGCGCGACCGGGACACGCTGCTCGCGACCCGGATGAACGGCGAGCTGCTGAGCCCCACCCACGGCGCCCCGCTGCGCGCGATCGTCCCGGGGTGGTACGGGATGGCCTCGGTGAAGTGGCTGTCGAAGATCATCGTCAGCGACGCCCCGTTCCTGGGGTTCTATCGGACCCAATCCTATGTCATCGCGCCCGAGGGACCGACCTCCTCGGCACCCGCCGAGCATGTCACGCGGTTGCGGGTCAAGTCGATCATCACGTGGCCGACCGAGGGCACGGTTCTCGCTCGGGGCTCGTACATCGTACGGGGCGCGGCCTGGTCCGGCGAGTCGCCCATCGAGCGAGTCGAAGTCACAGCCCGACCCGTACGCTCCGAGCGCGACGTCGGCGACTGGATACCGGCCCAGATCCTCACATTGCCCTCGACGCACGCGTGGGTCCGGTGGGAGTGCCCCATCGAGCTGCGCGCGGCCGGGCATTTCGTGCTCCGTGCCCGCGCGATGGACCGGAGCGGGAACACCCAGCCGCTCCACCCGGAGTGGAACTACCGAGGGATGGCCACCAACTCCGTCCACGCCGTGCGAGTGACGGTCCGCGCCAGCTGAGCGCGTCCGCTTCGCATCGCCTCCGTAACACGCCTAGGCCCAACTGTTCGGTCCGAGCCGCAGCGCCTATCCCGAGCCACGTACCGGGGAAAGATGCGTACGGCCGGCCCGTGCCGTTGAGGGGAAACCGCTGGCAGCCACTGCGAACTCGGCCTCGAACACGATCCGGCTCAGTTCCACCGACGTCGCGCTCATCGTCCTTCTCGGACTAATCTGGGGCTCCGCCTTCCCCGCGATCCGGTTCGGCCTTCTCGCGGGGGCCTCGCCGATCGCGTTCGGTGTGGCCCGGTTCGCCGGCGCGACCGCCGTCATGGTCCCGATCGCCCTTCTCCGGCGCACCGACGCGCCGGATCGGACCACGATCCTCTACTCCGCAGTCCTCGGGGGCGTCCTCCTCATCGGTCTGTACGCCGCGTTCCTGTACATCGGCGAGGAGGTGATCTCCGCCGGCCTCGCCTCGGTCCTGGTGGGCTGCTCCCCCATCTGGAGCGCGCTGTTCGGCATCGCCCTCCTGCCCTCGGACCGGCTGAGCCGCCGAGCCTGGGCCGGGCTGCTCCTAGGGTTCGTCGGGGTCATCGTACTGTTCCTGCCCGACCTACTCCACGGCGCCGGCGGCTCGACCTGGGGGGCCGTCGCGGTACTCCTCGCGGCGGTCGTCGCCGCGCTCGGCTCGGTGCTCCTGCGCCGCATGATGCACGCGCCGCCCAATGCCTGGAGCCTGAGCGTAGAGTTCTCGATGGCCGCGTTGCTGCTCGGAGTTCTCAGCGTGTCGATCCCCGGACAGGCCGCCCTGCCGCTTCGCTGGGAGGTCTGGGTGTCGCTCGCCTACCTGGTCGCCATTCCCTCGATCGCCGGCTACACGATCTACTTCCGACTCCTGCACACGGTCGGCCCTTCCCGCTCGAACCTCGTTACCTACGTTGCGCCGCTGGCCGGGATCGGCATCGGAGTACTGCTCCTCGGCGAGGCGCCCTCCGCTACCGAGCTGTTCGGCTTCGTCCTGATCGTGCTCGGGCTACTGTTTGTCCAGCGTGAGCCCGCTCGCCCAACGGGGGACTCCGGCCCCCTGCCGGCCGGGACGAGTCCGGCGTCGACCGGCTCGGCGGTTTCTAAATAGGACTCCCCGGCGTATTCTCCTCGATGGAGGGCACGCCGGTGCCGGAGGTCGGCCCGGAGCATTCGGGGTTCTCCCGGATCTTCCCTCCGGGCCGACGCCGGGCCGCGCTCGTGGTCACAATTGTCGTGCTGATCGCGGCCGCCGGCCTCGCGAGCTACGCCTACTTCGCCCCCCGACCGGCGCCGGGCGTGACGGTGACAGGGTTCAACTGGACCTTTCAGGAGGGCACGGTCCCGACGGGGCCGCACGCAGGGATACCCTGGTTCGGAGTGACCTACCTCAATGACTCCGGCGCGGTGAACGGCTTCCCCATCGTGGTCGCGAGTGGTGGGAGCGTCATTGTCTCGGTCTACATCGACAACTGGGACAACGCCTCCCACAACATCACCGGCTTCCACCTCGCCTCCCCGCTCCTGCACGTCGTCCGCGTCTCTCCGAACCTGCCGATGGAGGTGGACGGGGCCGACGACGGAACCTTCGCCGTGACGGTCTCGGTGCAGGCCCCGGCGGGCTCGACCGTCTTCGGTGTCGGCTCGGTCGCGGCGAGCTAGGCGCGACTCGACGCCGACGGGGGGGCTCCCCGTCCGGCGCCTAGGGCTTCATGTGGTGGACTTTGCACCACTGCTCGTACTTGGCGGTCGCCGTGTCCAGGGCCTTGTTGTAGGCCGCCTCGGCGAGCTCCGCCTGCGCGGTAAGGTGAGCGCGGGTGGCTTGCGTCCAGGTCTTGATGAGCGGCTGCATGGTCCGGTCGAGCGCCGCGAGCGCCACTTCCTTCGGCGAGGGTGCCGCCTTCTTGGGGGTGGGCATCGACGATCCGCTCTTCCGCGTCGTGAATTTCAGCTTCGCTGGTTCCATGCTCTCTAAACGCCGTCGATAGCAGATGAGGGTTGGGGGGCGTCGCAGCCGAAGAGCCACTCAGGCCTAGGGGGGAATCGATCCCGATCGACCCTCGAATCTGAGCCGCCCAACTGAGGGGCACCAGGGCACGAGAGCGGGGATTCCCCGTCCTCGCGCCGCGTAGGGTCTAGGACGGAGGAAACTCCCGACGGGCCGGCTCAACTCGTGGTTCTGACATGGTGATGGCCGGGCCGCGGTGAGCCCTCTTCGAACGCGAGCAGGTTCCCTTCGGGGTCCTCTACGATGGTCAGCAGCTCCCCCCAATGCTGTCGGGAGGTGGGCTGCACGATTCGGGTGCCCCCCGATTCCAGGCGGGCCACGAGTTCGGCGGACCCCGTGACCTGGAATCCGAGATAGATAGGCCCCTCCCTCGGCTTCGTGCCGTCCAGGACGAGCATCGCCCCTCCCGTTTCCAGGGCGACCATTCGGTCCTTGTGGGCGAACGCTCGCCGAAGGCCCAGTTCGGTCTCGTAGAACCGCCGCATCCGCGCCAGGTCTCTCACGGGGACGTGGATCTCGTCGAGCTTCCCAACGACTCCCGCGATCGGGGTTTTCCTCGACGGCGGCTTCGCCTCGCCTTTCACCGGAGTCGGCCTCAATCCTCACCGCAACCGGCTACTTGGCGTGACCGGCGGTAAGCGTACGAGCGGGTCCGCTCCCCTCGGCAGCTCTCGCGGGTCGTCACGCACCTCCGCCGCCCTCGGCCGCCCCTCCGCGAAACGCCCGCCCCTCGGCGAGCGTTTCTCCCCCTCCGTTTCCGGCCTTAAGCGGCCCGGCCCCGCTCCGTGACGAGCGATGATCGAGGTCGGCGCGGCCGAACCGGAACTCCTTCTTCCCGCTCCGGGCTCGTCGGCGATCCTCGTGCCCCGGCCGCTCCTACGGCCGGCCTCGGAGCTCGCCCGGGAGGGGCACGGTCGGCTCTTCCCCCTCGCGCCCCACCTCTACGGCTGGCTCGAGCGCCGGTTCGCCCCGGGCGAGGCGACGCTCCTGTCGGGCCCGGCGAGCGCGGTCCACGGCTTCACCACCTTCCTCTACGCCGCCGTCGCCTCGGCCGAGGGGCAGGTGTCGCTGCGCGACGGCGCGAACCGCTTCTCCCCCTACCAGATCGCCGCGCTCGCGCGGCGCTGGAACGTGCCGGTCGGGGATCTCCTCGACCGGATCCGGCTCGCCCGGGCCTTCACCGCCCACCAGATGGTCACGCTCGCCGAGACCTGGCGGGACGACGAGGTCGGCGAGGCGACGCCCGCCGACCTGCTCGTCGCCGGCGACCCGGCGCTGCTCTTCGCCGAGGAGGACGTGGAGCCCTACGAGCGGGCCGCGCTGCTCCCCCACGTCGCGCGCTGCCTGAAGCGGCTCCTGTCGAGCACCGGCAAGCCGCTCCTCATCGTGCGGTACTCCGACCAGGGGGACTTCCCCTGGGAGGAGGCCGGGGTGCCGACCCACGAGCACCTCCGGCTCGTGCCGGGCGAGGCCGGCGTCCGGCTCGAGGCGCCCCGGGACCGGGAGACGCTCGAGCTGCTCGAGCTCGCGCCGCATCAGCACCA
This sequence comes from Thermoplasmata archaeon, assembly GCA_035945735.1. Lineage (GTDB taxonomy): Archaea > Thermoplasmatota > Thermoplasmata > Lutacidiplasmatales > UBA184 > JAKIVR01. Next base: position 6,810 of record DASYZY010000208.1, on the reverse strand, counting down.
CCTCGAGGAGTACGAGACCGATCCCGCGGCGGCGGGGGGAGGCGTGGAGCCGTGGGACGGACCGTCCCTACCTACCGCGACGCCCTGACCGACCTCCTCGCCCGCTGGGACCGGGAGTTCGGCCGGGCGCTCACCCAGCCGGCCGACCGGCTCGCCTTCCGCGAGCTGGTCCTCGCGGCCCGGCGCTACGTCGCCCAAGGCACGCAGATGTCGAGCGGGGACCTCGTGGAGCGGGTCCTGCTCAGCGTCCTCGTCGACCTCTTCCGGCGCGCCCAGGAGCGGGAGGGAATGGGGTCGATGCTCGCCCCCCTGCCGCTCGAGCGGTTCGACCCGGAGCCGGGCGAGGGAACACGGACGCCGCCCACGCCGGCGGACTCGCCGTAGTAAGAACTATATGTCGATGCCATGATGGTATTACGTAGGGCATATCGATGGACACCGTGACGGTCTCTCCGAAGTACCAGGTGGTCATCCCCGAGCGAGTGCGGCAGGAGTTTCACATTCGGGCCGGTGACAAGATGGCGGTCCTGGTGAAGCACGGTGTCCTCCACTACGTCCCCGTTCGCCCAATCGACCAGACCAAAGGGATGACACCCGGGCTGGATGCAAAGGGGCTCCGGGACAAGCGCGACCGGTTGTAGAACGCGAGGTCGTCGGTGATCTCGATCGATAGCTACGGCTGGATCGAGCGTTTCGGCAAGGGGCCGAAGCAGGCGCCCTACAACCGGATCATTGACGAAGCCGCCCCCAGGGAGATCGTGACCTCGGTCGTGGTCGTCTACGAGGTGTACCGGAAGGTCAAGGCCCTTCGAGGGGAGCACGCCGCCTTGGAGGCCGCGGCGGCGCTGGGCGCCACGTGGATCGTACCGGTCGATCAGGAGATCGCACTGGCCGCGGCCGACTTCAGTCTGGACCATCGTCTCCACTTTTCGGACGCTCTGGTCTACGCGACGGCCCGGCGGTACCGGGCGGAACTCTGCACGAGCGACCCCGACCTCCAGGGGCTACCGGGCGTCCGGTTCATCTGACGGCCGGCGCGGCCGCGTCGAGTCTCCCGTACGCTCGGTGCAACACTCGCCCATCGACCGGTGTTTCTCTCCCTCCGTTTCCGGCCTTAAGCGGCCGAGACCCGCTCCCGCCCCGATGCCGATGTTCCCGGCCGACCCGGCCGCGGGGGAGGAGCTCCTGCTGCGTCGCCCATTCCGGTCCTTCTCCCTCCCGTTCCGATAGGTCGATGCCCCGCGGCTGGTTGCTCGACCTCCACTCCTCGCGCGCGGGCGACACGCTGCTCCTGTGGCTCCGGGAGGAGGGCGGCTCGGTGCACCGGATCGAGGTACCCTTCCTCCCGCCCTTCTTCGTGACCGGCGCGCCGGACCGGCTCCGGGAGCTCGGCGAGCAGCTCGAGGGCCGGCCCGAGGTCGCCGCGCTGGGCGAGGAGCCCCAGCTCCGCTCGCTGTTCGCGCCGGAGGACCAGCCCGCGCTCGCCGTCACCCCGTCTTCCCACGCCCGGCGGCGGAGGCTCGCCGGCGAGATCGATGTCGCCGGCGGCTGCGTCGACTATCGGCTGTACGACGTCGACGTGAGCGCGCCCCAGCAGTACTACGCGCTCCACGGCCTGTACCCCGGCGCCCGGGTCGCCTGGAGCGGCCAGCAGGTGCTCGCGGTCGAGCCGGCCGAGGCGGTCGACTATGCGCCGCCGCCGGTGCGGGTGAGCGAGCTCTCCGTCGAGGTGGTGGGGCAGCGGCCGGGCCGGGTGAACCGGCCCGAGGACCCGATCGCCCGGGTGCACCTCGGCGGGAGCATTGTCGAGGCCACGACCGAGGAGGGTACGCTCCGCGCCCTCCTCGAGGAGCTTTCCCGGCAGGACCCGGATCTCCTGTGGACCCAGGGCGGGGACACCTTCGACCTCCCGCAGCTCTACCGCCGGGCGCTCGCGAACGGCTTTTCGCCGGAGAGCTTCGTGCTCGGGCGCGAGCCGGTGCCCTTTGGTCTCGGGCGGAGCGGCTCGTCGTTCATGAGCTACGGCCGGGTCTACCACTCGGCCCCCTCCTTCCCGCTCGCCGGCCGGTTCCACCTCGACATGAACGCGCGTTTCGTCGAGGACGTCTCGCTCGTCGGCTACCTCGACGTCGCCCGGATGGCGCGGCTCGGGCTGCAGATCGTCGCGCGCCAGTCGCCGGGGACCGCCTTCTCGGCGATGGAGGTCGCGCGCGTGCTCGCCGACGGCTACCGCGTGCCCTGGAAGAAGAACCTCCCGGAGCGGCCCAAGAGCGCCCGACGGCTCGTCGCCGCCGACCGCGGCGGCCTGATCCTCACCCCGACGGTCGGGCTCTTCGAGCAGGTCGACGAGTTCGACTTCATCTCGCTGTACCCGTCGATCATGGTCGCGCACAACCTCTCGGTCGAGACGCTCGACTGCCCGTGCTGTCCCGACAGCCCCCAGGTGGCGCCCGGCCTCGGCTACCGCTCCTGCACGCTGCGCGAGGGGCTCGTGCCCCGGACGCTGCGACCCATCCTCGAGCGGCGGCGCTACTTCAAGCGCCGCAAGAAGGAGACCCGCGGCGTCGAGCACGAGCGGTACACCGAGCTCGGCAAGGCCTGGAAGTGGGTGCTCGTCACGAGCTTCGGCTACCAGGGGTACCGGAACGCGAAGTTCGGCCGGATCGAGTGCCACGAGGCGATCAACGCCTACGCCCGGACGCTGCTGGCCGATATTGTCGACGAGGCCACGCACGCCGGCTGGCACGTGATCCACGGCATCGTCGACTCGCTCTGGATGCAGGGGCCGCCCGGCGGCGACCCCGACGCGTTCGCTGCCGGCGTGGGCCAGCGGACCGGCCTGCCGCTCGGCTACGAGGGGCGCTACCGCTGGATCGTCTTCCTGCCGGACGCCGAGTACGGCCTCGGCGTGCCGCAGCGGTACTACGGCCGGTTCGAGGACGGCGAGTTCAAGCTCCGGGGCATCGAGGTCCGGCGCGCCGACACCTGCGGCTTCGTACAGGCGACGCAGGAGGCGGTGCTCGAGCTCCTGGGAGAGGCGCCGGACGGCGCAGCCTTCCGGGCGCGCATCCCCCGGGCCCTCGACCTGGGCCGGGAGCGGCTGACGAAGCTCGAGGAGGGAGACTGGCCGCGGGAGGAGCTCCTGCTCACCCAGCGGATCGCCCAGCCGCTCGAGGAGTACCGGCTCCTCACCCCCTCGGTGGCCGCGATGAAGCAGCTCAAGGAGGTGGGAGTCGAGCGCCAGCCCGGCGAGGAGGTGCGCTTCCTCATCGTGGACCGGCAGTCCCGGGACTGGCGGAGGAAGTCCCGGCCCGCCGAGCTCCTCACGGGCGGTGAGCCGTACGACGTGCAGGCCTACGCCGAGCTCCTCGCGCGGAGCTTCGCGACGCTCTTCGCGCCCTTCGGGCTCGACGAGGAGCGGGTGCTGCGGGGCTGGGGCTACCCGTACCGGGCCACCGCAGTGCCCCGGGTCCGGGACTACCGTTCGCTCGAGCGGGGCGGGCAACGGGGGCTGCCGCTCGTCAGCTGAGCCGCCGAGGAGCGGCCCGCGATCAGCGGCCGCCGGCGTTCGGCGGGGGAGGGGGAACGCCTTTCGCGCGGGCGCGGCCGCGCAGCAGCGAGACGAGCGCCAGGGAGAACCCGACGACCGCGAGCGCGGCGGTGGCGAGGAAGTCGACCGTTGGTACTGTGGAGGTCCCGGCGGAGGACGAGTTCGTGGGGTGCGAGGCCGGACCAACCGTGAGCGAGCTCGACGCGCTCGCCTGGGCTTCGTGGGAGTCGGTCACCGTGACGTGGAGGGTGAAATTGCCCGCGGCCGAGGGTGTGCATCCGAGCGAGCTCGAGTTTCGGCTCGCGCAGCCCGAGGGCAGACCGCTGTAGAGGTACGCGTACGGGGGGACCCCCCCGGTGGCCGAGGCCACGAGGGTGAAGGGCTGGCCCGCGGGGACGCTCGAGGCAAACGAGGTCAGTTCGGCCCTGAGCGGTCCCGGTCCGACGGTGGGGTTAGGGAGGACGGTCACGTTCGCGTAGGCGGTCTCCACGTTGCCGACGGAATCCGAAGCGGTGACCTGGACCTCGTACGTGCCGGCCGTTCGAGCGAGGCAGCTGAGCGACGATGCGTCCACCGAAATGCAGCCGGGCGGTAGCCCGCTGTAGACGAAGCTCGTGTACGGCCAGGCCCCCGTCGCGACCGAGAGGGTGAGGCTCGCATTCACCGGGAGGGTTCCAGGGAAGGCTCCCAGGGTGAGGAGAGGCATCGGAACTACCGTGATCGGGAAGGCCAACGCCTGCACCGGGCTCCGTTCGCGGATCCAGTAGGTCGTCTCCGCGTTGGTGAACGTCCCCGCCGGGTTGCCCGCCATGGCGAGGCCGACCGGCTGGGGGGCCGCCGGCAGGACGGCGAGGACCTCCTGATACTGCGAGCCGTTCACCAGGAAGCCCGCCGACGAGGAGCCGTTGCGATAGGACGTGAAGGTGGCCAACCGCTGCGTCGCGGACACGGAGGTCCCGAACGCCTGCCCGGAACCGAGCTCGACGATCGGGCCGGGTCCCGCGCCGACCTGCGCGTCCCAGCCCACCGCGGAGGCGTTCCCACACGTGGCGCACGCGGAGCTCCCCATCCCCTCGACGACGTAGGCGGTGGCCGAGGCGTTCTGGTACAGGTCCCCCTCGAAATCGACCGCCGAGGGGCCGGTGAAGTTCTCGCGGGAGGCGATGTACGCGCCGGACCCGCCCGTGGCGGTGACGGTGAACTCGTTGTGGACGGCGTAGGTCCACCCGCCGCGGACCTCCCAGAGCGGGCCGAGGGCGGAGCCCGAGAAGTTGTCGTAGAAGTTGAACACCCGCCCTCCGTTGTCGAACTCGGCATAGCGGGGGCTGAGGAGGGGGTTCTCCCCGGTGTAGCCGGACTCGGAGAGGTCGAACGCCGACTTGGGACCGCACAGCAGCGAGACGCTGACCGCCCCGTGGGCGGGAATCGAATCGAGTCGGAGCCAGAGGAGGGTGTGGGTCGAGAGATCGGAGGCATTCGCCTCGATCCAACTGTAGATGGGCGTGCCGTTGGCGGTGTAGCTGGCCTGGACGTTGGTCCAGTTCGAATTGATGAACTCCGAGTAGTTCGCGCTGGGGAAAACGACCGATTGATCGATGGTGCCGGTCGGAGTACTCGACGGGTTGCCGAAGGAGATCTCGAGCGCGGCGCTCGTTCCGGTCGATGTGACGACCCTGGCCCCCAACGAAGTCGGCGCCCGTCCATACTCCGTCGAGTGGCGCGGTTCGGCTCCGAGCCACGAGCCGCCGAGAAGAATCAATCCGATCCCGATCGCGAGCAGCACTGGAGCGATCAATGCCCCGCTCGGCACCGACGTAGCGGGTCTCCAACCGAGCCGACCCGGCACAAGGTAGCCGACCCGTCTACGCGATAATACGTTGCTTGGGCAGTCGTCCGGCAAGCCCTTCCCACGCGCCGACACACCTTGTCTGTCCACCCCGAATACCGAAATCGTGCGTCAGCGCTCGACCGCGATGGCGATCCGCGGCGCATTCAGGTGGTCGGGGCGGACCCAGCGAAGGCGAGTCCCGGTCTCGTCTCCCGTGTAGTTCGGGGGCGCTGAGTTCGGGGTTTTAAGCCCGCGGCAAGCTCACCCCACGAGACCATGGGCACAGGAGCGCGGCGCCGAGCTCGGCGGGTCTTGGTGGTCGACATCGGGGGATCTCACGTGAAAGCGATCCTCTCTCATCGACCCGGCACGATCCGGATCCCGTCCGGGCCGAAGATGGACCCAGGCACGATGATCCGGAAGCTGAAAGGGCGGCTGAAAGGGCGCTGGTTCGACCGGGTGGCCATCGGCTACCCCGGGATCGTCGTCCACGGCCGGATCCTCCACGAACCCCACAACCTGGGGGACGGGTGGGTGGGGTTCAACTTCGAGAAAGCCCTCGGTCGTCCCACCCGGATCATCAACGACGCCGCCATGCAAGCCGTCGGCAGCTACGAAGGAGGTCGGATGCTATTCTTGGGGCTCGGGACCGGGCTCGGCACCGCGATGATCGTCGATGGGAGGCTCGAACCCATGGAGCTCGCGCACATGCGGTACAAGAAGGGGCGCAGCTTCGAGGAGTACCTCGGGGAGGCCGCCCTCGAGCGACTGGGGAGACGGCGCTGGCAGAAGGAGGTCTTCGCGGTCGTGCGGCTCCTCACGATCGCCCTGGAGCCGGACTACGTCGTGCTGGGTGGGGGGAACCTCCGAAAGCTGAAGGAGCTCCCGCCTCGGTCCCGGCGTGGGAACAACCGGAACGCGTTCCGGGGCGGAGAGCGTCTCTGGACCGACCCACGTTGGCGCCGGGACAAGTGAATCGCACGGCCGACGCCTCTTGGATCCCAAGAGTAGTGGGCTCAGGCTTTGAGGTGGCTTGAGGCCGCTTTCAGCTACCTCAGCCCGCCGGACAGCTGTCCGGAGGGGTAGTTCGAACCCCAACCGAGCGTTCTACGAGCGAACACGGCGAAGGAAGCTGAACCGGGACTCGGCGGCACGCACCGAGAGCTCGGGGGCCGGTCGGCGTCGCGGCCGAGCTCGGGCGTTTCCCGGTCGCCCGGGGGCGCATTGCCGGTCGCAGAAGCAGGTCTCGCTTATCCCCCATCAGGGCGGTCTAAAGAGTAGGGAGAAAACGTGACAGCAATCACAGAGCCGCAAGTCCGCGATATGATCGCGGTCGTCAACAGCCGAAACGTCGACAAGGTGCTCGAGCAGTACGCCGAGGACGCGACCTTCCAGGGCCCCGCCGATGAACAATCGATCCAGGGAAAGGCCG
>DASYZY010000207.1:0-5450 GCA_035945735.1 Thermoplasmata archaeon | reverse complement strand
CAGGGTTATCCGCCGCTCGGCTACAACTTCACGACCTGGTTGTGGAACGGCTCGGTCGGGGTCGCCGCCTACGCGCTGCCCTTCACCTGGTTGACCGTCTCGACCGGTGGCACGCGAGCCGGCAACCTCACGATCGAGGTGGCGGCGAGCGCCGTCCGGACCAGTGTGCAGCTCGTGTTCGGGGGGACGAGCGGGTCGGTCGTGTTCGATGGATTCACCTACTCGAGCGCCATCACGCTCAACGTTCAGGTCGGAAGCCACTCCCTCGTCGCCGTGCCGGCGGCGGGATCTCGCTGGCTCAGCACCACCCTCTACACGAGCTCGGCGATGCAGCTCGACCTCAACCAGTCGACCGTGGTCGTGCTGCCGGAGGGGGTCGTGACGACCACGATCAACGTGACCTTTGGCCAGAACGTCAGCGTGACGCTCGCCACGACCGGCGGGAGCGGGCAGATCGAGTGGTCGACGGCCGCGTACCCGAATGGCTCCGTCGTGCAACCGGCCGAGCAGCTCTCCGGGACCCAGTACTTCTCGATCGAGGCGCTGCCCGGGATGGGCGATCGCTTCACGGGCTGGTCGGTCAGCTCGAGCTCGGCGCTCGCTGTGGAGAACGCGAGCGCGCTCGCGAGCGTGGTCGAGCTCAACAGCTCGGGAACCCTGATCGCCCACTTCGCCCCTTCGCCCACGACCACCGTGCACTTCGGGCTGGTCGGACCCGGCTCGATCGAGTTCAACGCGGGACCGCTCATCGTCGCCAACACGACGAACCGCTCGGTGGCCGTCGGTAGCTACTGGATCGAGTTCTACGCGAACTCCACGTACCAGGTCCAGAGCACCCGGCTCACCGGGAATCTCTCGATGACGCCTCGCCTGGTCATTCCCCCGATCTATGAGTACATCCTGGCCGTCGGCGCCACCGGCGGCTCGGTCGTCCTTCAGGTGAACTCCACGCTCCCCCCTGTGCGTCCGGTGACGTTCGTGAGCTCCCCGTGGTCCGATTTCGCGCTCGACCTGAACGGGACCGAGTACACGACCGGCTCGACGGCCCTGATCGCCCCGGGCACCTACTCCATCGGTCCGATCGTCCTCGGAGGATGCGCCTTCGCCGAGTGGGTGGCGACCGCGAACCTCACGACGACGATCCTGGCTCCGGGCGGGGTGGGCACGCTCACGGTCTCCGGTTCGGGCTCGCTCTACGCGCTCCCGGTCCCCAGCTGCCAGCCGCTGAAGGCGCGCGCCGGCCCCTCGGTGACGTTCGGCGACGCACCGCTCCTGGTGAGCTTCACCTCGACCGCGAGCGGGGGCGTGCCGCCGTACACGGCGGGCTGGCAGTTCGGCGACGGCGCAAGCTCGAACGCGAGCAATACGAGCCACTCGTACACGCTGCCCGGAACGTACACCGCCCGGCTGACGATCTACGATCAGGTGGGCGAGGGGTACACGGCGAGCTGGCCGATCGCCGTCCACGCCGCTCCCTCCGTGTCGCTCACGATCGCGCCGGCCAGCGCCACCGCGCCGGCGGCCGTCCACCTGACCGCGAGTGTCCTCGGTGGCAGCCCGCCGTTCCAGTTCCACTGGACCTTCGGCGACGGAACGAGCGCCAACGGCGCGGGGGCGCTGACCCGGCAATACTCCGCCGTGGGGAACTACACGATCATCGTCACCGTCACGGACCAGGTCGGCGGGAGCGACTCCGCCACAGGGCAGCTCACCTTGAGCGCCCCGAAGCTTCCTCCGGCGCCGCTGACCGGTTCGCTGAGCCTGAACCAAAGCTCCATCCACCTCGGCCAGTCGGTCCAGCTGCTGGCGAGCGCGAACGGCGGCACTCCCCAGTACCACTACGTGTGGTCGGGCCTTCCCGTCGGCTGCCCCAATGGTCCGCGAGGTGGGGAGCTGAACTGCACGCCCGCGGCGAAGGGCAACTACTCGATCGTCGCCGAGATCCTCGACTCGGCCAACCAAAGCGTCAACACTTCGGCGGCCCTCGAGGTGCTGCCCGCCATCGCCCACAACACGAGCGGCCCGCAGAACTACGGCCCGCCACCGGCCTCCCCCTGGCCGCTCGTGCTGGCGATCGCCATCGCGGCGGCGGCCGCCGCCGCGTTCGTCTCGTTCCTGATCTGGCGCCGGCGCCGAGGCGCGGGCTCGGGTCCCGAGCCCCGAACGCTCGCGCCGGAGCCCCCCCGCTAGGGCCTGCGGACGCGCCGGAATCGGCCGGATTCTCCGACGGCAAACCCGCTGTTCCTCGACGTGCGACAAGCCTCATATAGAGGGACAAGGTGGGCGCGCGCGGAAGGCACTCATGGCCAACAAGCCCCACCTCAATATCGTGTTCATCGGCCACGTCGACCACGGCAAGTCCACGACCGTGGGCCGGCTCCTCCTGGACACGGGGGTGATCCGGCAGGAGGAGATCGACAAGTACCGCGCCGAGGCCGAGGCCAAGGGCAAGGCCACCTTCGAGTTCGCCTGGGTGATGGACGACCTCAAGGAGGAGCGCGAGCGCGGCGTCACCATCGACATCGCGCACCGCCGCTTTGACACCCAGAAGTACTACTTCACCATCATCGACGCGCCCGGCCACCGCGACTTCGTCAAGAACATGATCACCGGGACGAGCCAGGCCGACGGGGCCGTGCTCGTCGTCAGCGCCGCCGAGGGGGTCCAGGAGCAGACGCGCGAGCACATCTTCCTGTCCCGGACGCTCGGCGTGAGCCAGCTGATCTGCGCGATCAACAAGATGGACCGGCAGGAGGTCAACTACTCCGAGGCGAAGTTCAACGGCCTCAAGGACGATCTGACCAAGCTGCTCAAGAACGTCGGCTTCAAGGTCGACACCCAGGTCGTCTTCCTCCCGATCTCGGCGTTCAAGGACGACAACATCAACAAGGCCTCGCCGAACATGCCCTGGTTCAAGGGCCCGACTCTGCTGCAGGCGCTCGACAACCTCAAGGTCCCGGAGAAGCCCACCGACAAGCCGACGCGCGTGCCCGTCCAGGACGTCTACACCATCACGGGCATCGGCACGGTCCCCGTGGGCCGCGTCGAGACCGGCCGGCTCAAGGTGGGGGACAAGATCATCTTCCTGCCCGGCGGCAAGACCGGCGAGGTCAAGTCCATCGAGATGCACCACGAGGCGGTGCAGAGCGCCGAGCCCGGCGACAACATCGGCTTCAACGTCCGCGGCATCGACAAGAACGACATCCGCCGGGGCGAGGTCGTCGGACCGGTCGCGAACCCGCCGACCGTCGCCGAGAGCTTCACCGCCAACCTGCAGGTGCTCAACCACCCGTCGGTGATCACCGCTGGCTACACGCCGGTCTTCCACGCCCACACGGCGCAGGTCGCCTGCGAGTTCACCGAGCTGCTCAAGCGGCTCGACCCCAAGACCGGGCAGGTCGCCGAGGAGAACCCCCAGACGCTCAAGACGGGCGACGCCGCCGTCGTGCGGATCACGCCGAAGCGCCCGCTCGTCATCGAGAAGTACAAGGAGTTCCCCCAGCTCGGCCGCTTCGCCGTGCGCGACATGGGCCAGACCGTCGCCGCCGGCGTCGTCGTCGACATCAAGAAGCGCGAATAGCGCGCGCGGACGGGGCCGAGAGCATGCCGCAGAAGGCCCGCATCTCGCTGTCCGGTACCGACTCCCGCAAGGTCGACTCGGTCTGCCGGCAGATCCGGGAGATCTCGCAGAAGACCGGCATCGAGATGGCCGGGCCCATCCCGCTGCCCACCAAGCGCCTGCGGGTGCCGGTCCGCAAGGGACCCGACGGCGGGGGCACGAGCACGATCGACCACTGGGAGATGCGCATCCACAAGCGGCTCATCGACCTGGCCGCCGACGAGCGGGCGCTGCGCCAGGTGATGCGCATCCAGGTCCCGGACGGCGTCAACATCGAGATCGTCCTCAAGGGCTAGCGCGTGTTCGCGCCCCGGACCGGCGCGCCCCTCGCAGTCGGTGCGGCCCTCCTTCTCCTGTGGGGGAGCCTCACCGCCGTCGGCCTCCTCCCCCACGCCGCCGCGGTGGACCTGCTGATCGCGGCCGCGGGGGCGATTTGGGCCTTCCTCCTGTGGTTCTTCCGCGACCCCACCCGCCCCGTCGGGGCCGAGATCGTCTCGGGGGCCGACGGGCGCGTGCTCGCGGTCGAGGCGAACGCCGAGCATCTATGGATCCGGGTGTTCATGGGGGTCACCGACGTCCACGTCAACCGCTTCCCGCTCTCGGCCAAGGTGATCACCGTGAGCGACGGCGGGCGCGGCTTCGCGCCGGCGTACGCGCCGAGCGCCGAGGGGAACGTCCAGCGGGGGTACCGGCTCGAGACGATGATCGGTGAGGTCGAGGTCCGGCAGTTCACCGGCATCGTGGCCCGTCGTCTGGTGAGCTTCGTGCAGGCGGGGGAAGTGCACGCCAAGGGCGACCGGCTCGGCATGATCGTGCTCGGCTCCCGACTCGACGTCCGCCTGCCCGCCGACCGGGTGGTCGCCCTCGTGAACGTCGGCGATGTCGTGCGCGCCGGGGTCACCCCGATCGCCCGGGAGAAGACGTGAGCCCGCGCGGCTGGCGCGCCGGCGCGAACTTGGCCACATTGGCCAACGCGCTCCTCGGGGCGGGCGCCGTCGGCTACGCGCTGACGGGCAACCCGCGCTTCGCGCTCCTGTTGATCACCGGGGCGATCGGCTTCGACGGCCTGGACGGGCTCCTCTCGCGGCGCGCCGGCGGCGAGCCCCGCGTGCTGGGCCGGGTGCTGGACTCGGTCGCCGACGCGGTGAGCTTCGCGATCGCGCCGGCGATCCTCGTCGCGTACCCGACGTTCGACTTCGGCGCCTGGCAGCCGTACACGCTGCTGGCCCGGCTCGTCGGCGTCGAGCTCGGCGCGCTGGCCCTCGCGCGGCTCGTCTACTTCACCTGGCGCGGACACGCCTCGCCGCACTTCGTCGGCGCTTCGACGCCCCAGAACCTGCTCGCCGTGGCCATCGTCCTCCTATTCTTCGACGTGCCGGCCTTCGCTGGCGAGCGGCCGCTGCTGGCGCTGGCCATGATCGCGCTGCTCGCGCCGCTCATGGTGCTGCCGGTGCCGTACCCCAAGATGCGCCGGGGTACCGCGCTCCGACCGGCCATGACGCTGACGAGCCTGGCGCTCGCCGCGGCGCTCCTGCCGCAACAGTGGTGGCCGCCCCCCGGTAGTTTCTGGTACAGCTTCTCCGAGGTGGCGGCGGGGCTCGCCGCCGTCGGGATCGCGACCTACTACGTCCTCGGGCCGCGCTCGGTGCGGCTCGAGGAGCTCGCGCGACCGGAGGGAGCGTCCCATGCCTAGCCGGGCCACCGCCCACCTCGGCCCGCGCGAGCGCTTGCTGTTCGAGTCGGGGATCAAGCTCGGCGGGATCTTCCACCAGTATCTCGGGATCCCGGTCACGCGCCGGACGGCGAACGCCCTCGCCCGCGCTATCGCAGC
>DASYZY010000206.1:0-30343 GCA_035945735.1 Thermoplasmata archaeon | reverse complement strand
CTCGGGGAGCGCCACGTCCAGGAGGCTGTCGAGGTGGAGCGCCGGCACGAGCTCGCGCTCGAAGAGCGCGAGGTCGAAGCTCGGATCGCCGGAGAGGGCGGCCATGCGCTCGCGCAGACTGGCCTTCTGGGTGGCGTGCAGATACTGGGGCTTGTAGCTCACGCTGACCCCCGCAGGCGCCTCGCCGGCCGTCGGTGTCTCCGCGCCGGCGAGCATCCGGACGACGGTGGTCTTGCCCGTCGCGTTCGGTCCGACGATCCCGCTCGTCTCGCCCCGCGCGATCTCCCCCGCGCCGGTGCGCAGGTGGAAACCGGGGAACCGCTTCTCCAGCGGTCCGTACCGGACCGAGACCCGCCGCTGGGCCGGTAGCTTGGGGGGGTGGGAGATGAAACGGACGGGCTCGTCGCGGAACCGGACGTTCTCCTCCCGCAGGTAGCCGCCGAGGTAGGTGTTGATCGCCCCGCGCATCGGGAGCGGGTGCGTGACGACGCCGAAGGCCGCCTCCTCGCCGTACAACAGGTGGGCGGTGTCCGCGAGGTAGTCGAGGAGGGCGAGATCGTGCTCGACCACGACGACGCTCTTGCTTTCTCCCAGGCGCCGAAGGCGCCGTGCGATCTCGAGCCGGTGGACGATGTCGAGGTAGCTCGACGGCTCGTCGAAGAGGTAGAGGTCCGCCTCCGTCGCCAGCGTACGGGCGATGGCCAGCAGCTGCAGTTCTCCGCCGGACAGCTCAGTGAGCTTCCGGTCCTTCTTCGCGCCGAGCCCGATCTCCTCGAGCGCCCGGAGCCCGGCGGCCCCCTCGCCCTCCAGGAACTTCTCCACCGTGGTCTCGCCTTCTGCCAGCCGGTCGACGTACTGCGGTTTCAGCGCCGCCCGGAGCTCGCCCCTCTGGATCCGGGTGAAGTGCGCGGCGAGCTGCGTGCCCTTGAACCGCTTCACGACCGCGGGCCAGCTCCCGGCATGCTCCCAATCCCCCAGATTCGGGAGCTCGGTGCCGGCGAGGACCCGAAGGGCGGTGGACTTGCCGATCCCGTTCTTGCCGAGCAGGCCCGTGATGCCCTGGGCGGGCGGGGTCGGCAGACGGTACAGGCGGAAGCCGTTGTAGCCGTACCGGTGGACGATCTCCGCCTCGTCGGCCTCTGGCGTGTTCAGGATCTTGATGGCGTCGAAGGGGCATTTGTGGATGCAGATCCCGCAGCCGATGCACAGTGTCTCGGAGATGATCGGCTGGCCGTTGGGTCCCTTGATGATGCACTCCTGGCCCATCCGGTTCACGGGGCAGTAGTTCGAGCACTCCCACTGGCACTCGGTCGGATGACAGCGGTCCTCCAGGAGGATGGCGATCCGCGCCATGCCTACTCCGCGAGCGAGTCGGCGACGATCTTCCCGTCGAGCATCCGGAGATGCCGCCGGGCGCGGCGGGCGACCTCGGCGTTGTGGGTGACCACGACCAGCGACGCGCCGCTCTCGCGCTGCGCCTCCGCCAGCAGGTCGAGCACCGACTCGGCGTTGGCCTGGTCGAGCTCCCCGGTCGGCTCGTCGGCGAGCAGTAGACCCGGGCCGTTGGCGAGCGCCCGCGCCACGGCCACGCGCTGCTCCTCGCCGCCCGAGAGCTGGTGAGGGAAGGCGCTCGCGCGCCCGGCGAGGCCCACGCTCCCGAGGAGCTCGTGGACGCGGCGCTCCCGCTCGGGGCGCCGCCGCCCGGCGGCGCGCAGGGGGAGCTCGACGTTCTGGAACGCGGTCAACGTCGGCAGCAGATGGAACCGCTGGAAGATGAACCCGACTCCGTGCAGGCGGAGCCGGGCCCGCTCGCGCTCGCGCAGGCTACCGGCGTCGCGGCCGTCCCAGCGCACCACGCCCGAGGTCGGGACATCGAGGAGCCCGAGCAGGTTCAGCAGCGTCGTCTTGCCGCAGCCCGATGGACCCTCGATGGAGAGGAAGCTGCCCGCCTCGACGGTCAGCGAGACGTCGCGCAGCGCGGAGACCTCGCCGGCCGGGTAGTGCTTGCTCACGGCCACGAGCTCGGCGCGGGAGCCTTGGCCCGCGCTCACCGGAGCGCTCCGGCGATCGATAGGCGAAGCGCCGCGCGGGTCGCGACCAGGCTGAGCAGCGCCGAAAGACCGACGACCCCCGCGGCGAGCAGGGCCAGCTCCCCGGGGTCGAAGACGGCGAGGCGCGCCACGGACGCCACCGAGGTCGAGCCGAACGTTCCGAGGAAGTCGACGACGACATAGCCGAGGAGGATACCCAGGGCACTGCCCCCGGCACCCAGTAGTACGGCGACCCGGGCGAACTCGGCCAGGAGCGAACGCGACGGCAGGCCGATCGCCCGGCGCAGGGCGATCGAGCTCCGCATCGCCTCGACGCGGCGCACGAGGAGCACCCCGAGGAAGACGATCCCGATGGCGAGGGAGAACGAGGAGAGCCCGAGGTAGAAGCCGGTGAGCACCGACTGGGCGCTGTCCAGCGCGGCCACCTGCTCGCTAAGGGTCGAGACCGAGTAGTACGGGGCCAGCGCTTGGATGCTCGACGCCGCGCTCGAAACGGCCGCGTCGCTCGTGGCCGCGGAGCCGGCGAGCGCCACCTCGATCGTGTCGGAGGCGTCGAGGAGCTGGCCGTTCGTCCCCTTCGCGTTCCCGGTCAGGAGCTGCAGGTCGGAGAGCGGGACGATCACGACGAACGCGCCGTTCGGGCCGAGGAGGCTAGGCGGCACGCCGAAGCTTCCGGTCACGTTGAACTGGGTCGCCTGCGAGCGGTTCCCCGCGGCGGACAGGAGGATCGGCTCGCCGACCGACAGCGAGCGGGCCGTCGCGAGCGGGCTCGAGACGATCACCGAGTACGTCGCCGGGCCGGTGTAGCTCCCATTCGCAAAGTGGACGGAGTCCAACGGATCGCCGAGCGGGAGCGGTTTCGGAAACAGCCCGACCTCCTGCGGCGAGGTCGTGGCCAGGAACGGCCCGGGCAGCACGCCTTCGGCCAGGACCGGTGCCTCGCCGCCGCCGGGCACATAGGCGGTGACCGGAACCGACAGGAGCGGGGAAGAGGCCCGGACGTGGGCGACGCCACCGATCTGGGCGCTCAGCGCGTGCGTGCCGACGATCCCGTGGAGTCCCGGCGCGCCTACGACCACCTGGAAACCGGTCTGCTCGAGGGCGGTGATCTCGTGCTGCGAGACCCCGCCTCCCACCGAGAGCAGCACCACCGGGAGGGCGACGGCGACCTCCACCGCGGTAAGGGCGAGCGCCGTCTGGAACTGGAGGTGGCGGAGCGGCCGAGGCCGGCGAGCCCCTCTCATGGGGCGCGGAGCTCCTGGGCCACGGGGCGGCGCAGCGCCTGGAGGATCGGCAGGGCAGAGGCCGCGAGGCCGATGGTCAGGGCCTCGGCGATCGCGACGCCGACGACCGCCAGATCGAACGAGACGAAGGAGAAGCCTGAGGGCAGGCCGGGCAGCAGGCCGGTCAGGAATCCGTTGAGCGCCCGGGCGACGAGGAAGCCGATAGGGAGGCCGGCGAGCAGCCCGAAGCCGGAGAGGTAGAGCCCCTCCTGCGCGACGGTGCTCGCCACCCAGCGGGGGGCGAAGCCGAGGGCGCGGAGCAGCGCGATCTCCTGGCTCCGGTCGTCGACGCTCATCAGCAGCACCGTGGTGGTGAACAGGAAGGCCACGACGAGGGCGATCACGCCGATGAGGGAGCCGAAGGTCCGGTACAGGCTCACGACCGACTGGACCTCGCCGAGGATGTCGTTCACGCTGAAGACCGTGAGGCCCGGGAACGCGTGGGAGAGCTCGCTCTCGTCCGTCGACGGGCTACCGGGGTCGGCGAGGTGGATGAGGACGACGCTCGCCGTGTCGCCGCTCTGGTCGGGTCCCCCGAAGAGCTGCTGAAGATCGGAGAGGTAGAAGAACGAGAGTTGGGCGGAGGGCACGAGCCAGAACGGCCCGCTGATCCCGACCACCTCGAAGGCGGTGGCGTTCGCGTACCACCCGGCGAGCTGCCCCGGTCCCGCCGGGCTGGTCGTCGCGACCCAGACCCGGTCGCCGGGTTGGACCCCTAGGACCTCGGCGAGCTCGGAGTCCAGGACGACCGCGCGCGTCGACGGATCGGAGTAGGTACCGTTCGCATAGTGCCGGTCGAGGGGCGAGGGAAAGCCGCTGCCGGCCACGAGGGTGGGCGTCTCGATCCCGCCGTTCAGCCCCGGCACCCAGCCGACGGCCCCGCTCCCGCTCGGGCCCCAGCCCCCCGGTACAGTGGCGCCACCGGGCGAGGCGTTGACGGCGGCGTAGAGCGAGGCGTTCGCAAAGACGACGTCGGTCACGAGCCAAGGGCTCGCGGTCGCGACGTTGGGGTCGGCGCGCGCCATCTGCGCGGGCAGCGCGTGGGCCCCTGAGATCGGGGGGAATCCGGTCGACGACAGCGACGTGTTCGCGCTCGTCGCGAGCAGGTCCACGCCGCTGGATTGGGCGAGCTCTGAGGCGCTGCTGTCGACGCCCGCCGAGAGGGCGAGGAGGACCGAGAGCAGGGCGATGGCAAGCGCGATGCCGAGGGCGGTGAGCGCGCTGCGACCGGCCCGGCGGCGCAGCGCGTTCAGCGCGTACGGCACGCGGCCCCCGCGACCGGAGTCGCTAGTCGCCGACGAGCTTGCGCAGCTCGCCCATGGTCATCCGGTGTGAGGCGGAGACGTCGTACTTGTGGATCGACTCTTCGCTCACGGTCTCGGCGATCACGATCGCGTCGTCGGGCAGCTCGGCGAACCTGTGGACCACGCCGGAGAGCAGGTCGCGCATGACATCCTCGACGAACTTGGGGTTGCGGTGGGCGTTGAGCACGACCTGCGCCTCGTCGCGGCGCTTGAGGATGGAGTAGGTCGGGCTCGACTGCGCCGCCTCGATCGCGTCGAGGATCCGGTCGACCTCGATGTCGTTCTTGGGGTCCACCTCGAACCGCAGCCGGGTCCGGTTGCGCTGGTTGTGCGAGATGATCGGGAAGCTCGCGAACGACTTGTCCTTGAGCAGCGGGAACTCCCCCTCGAGGATCTCGCGGGCGACCTCCATGGCGCAGGGGCAGGCGGTCATGCCGACCGCCTCGGCGCCGATGGTCCGGCGGACCTCGGGTACCTGGCCATCGGAGCGCCGGCAGGCGATGGCCGAGGCCAGGATCTTGTAATCCTCGTAGGTCTGGCGCTTTTCCGAGATCCCCCGGATCCGGAAGTAGGTGGCGCTGGCGTCGACGCGCGCCTGCGTGGCGTACTGGTGGCGCTGGAGCAGCTCCTTGGCGATCGACAGGCAGGCCGACTCGAGGCTCTCGACCGGCGTGGTCGCGGTGGAGTCGATGATCTCGGCGAGCAGCTCGGCGTTGCGGGAGAGGTCGGAGCCCTTCCGGCTCGCCGGGAGGTCCACATCGACCGCAAAGGTGGTGCTGAGCGTGACGACGCGGTCGGCTCGCTGGACCGCGAGCGGCTTCTTGATCCCGGTGACGCCGACCCGGTGAAGGTCGAGCTGCCCCTCGCGAGGGGCCATCGCATGAACGTCTTTCATCTCGCCGCGCACCCGGCTGCGGCATATCTGGCTATGGGGCGTTACCTTGGCGTAACCTGTGCCCCTCGGGATCCTAGCTGCATCCCCCCGACAACCCGGGCGGATCGCGCAGTCCGACAGGCACCCATATCTGCCGAGGCGCCCTCCGCCCAGACGGGAGGGCGAGCGTGGGGGCTGCGCAGGGCAGGATCGCTCTGGTCACGGGAGGCACGTCGGGGATCGGTCAGGCCGTCGCGACAGGCCTGGCGCGGGAGGGGGCCACCGTGGTGCTCCTGGCCCGTGACCCGGGGCGGGCCGCCGCCGCGCAGTCCGAGATCCTTCGGCAGGTACCCGGCGCGTCGGTCGAGATCCTCGAAGGCGATCTGGCCTCCCTCGCCTCGCTCCGGGCCGCCGCGGCCCGACTCACCGGACGGCATCCGGCGATTAACGTGGCGGTGTTCTCGGCTGGCATCTTTGCCAAGGAGCGATCGGAGACCGTCGACCACATCGAACGTACCTTCCAGGTGAACTACCTCGGTCACTTCCTCCTGGCCAACCTCCTCGCCGGCGCGCTCGCCCGCGGCGCTCCGAGCCGGGTCGTCTTCGTCGCCTCCCGGTACGGCCGCGCGAAGATACCCTTCGACGACCTCATGGTCACCCGAAGAAAGTTCACCGTCCTCAACTCGGTGCCCACCACCAAGCTGGCCGAGGTACTCCTCGCGCAAGAGCTCGCCGAGCGATGGGCTCCGCAAGGCGTGCTCGTCAACGCCATCCACCCGGGGCTGGTCGCACGCACCCACTTGTTGGCGGAGGTCGGCGGAATGTGGAGGCTCCTCACGAACCTGTTTGGTGGGACCCCGGCCAAGGGCGCGGACACGGCGGTGTGGCTGGCGACCTCGCCTGAGGCGGGACGGGCCACCGGCCAGCTTTGGGCCAAGCGCAAGCCGTTGCCTACCCCGGGGGACGGTTCGGACCCGGCCGTCCGCAAGAAACTCTGGACCGTCAGTGCTCAGCTCGCCGGGGTACCGCCATGACTCTAGCCGACCGCCTCGGTTAATCCCGACCTGCCCATCGCGAAGCTTGGGCATGCGCGAGTACGAACTGATCGTCATCGGCAGCGGCTCGGCGTACGCGCTGGTCGACCAGCTTCTCGAGCGGGACCCGGCCGCCCGGGTGGCGCTCATCGACAAGGACACGCCAGGAGGCATCTGCCTCACCCGAGGCTGCATCCCGTCCAAGATGCTGCTGTATCCGGCCGACGTCGTGCGGCTGGTCGAGCGCGCCGAGCAGTTCGGCGTCTACCTGACCCTCGACCGGGTCGACTTTGCCGAGGTCATGCGGCGGATGCGCCACCGCATCGACCCGAGCATCGCCCGCATCCGGGAGGAGTTCGCCCACACCGACCGGTTGCAGTTCTTCCCGGCACCGGCTCGGTTCGTTCGCCCGTCGGTGCTCGAGGTCGCGGGCCAAGAGCTCACGTCCCGACGCATCCTCCTCGCCACGGGCTCGCAGCCGTCGGTCCCGGACATTCCCGGGCTCGCGGAATCGGGGTACCTCACCAGCGACACGCTCCTCGGTCTCACCGAGCTCCCCCCGCGCCTCGCCATCCTGGGGGGCGGCTACATCGGCCTGGAGTTCGCCCACTTCTTCAGCGCGATGGGGTCGCGGGTCACGCTCCTCGGCCGAAACTCGCGGCTCCTGCCCGGTGAAGAACCGGAGATCTCCGAGTTCGTGGCGGCCGCCTTCAAGGGGCGGATCGATGTGCGGACCGGTACCGAGCTCCTCCGAGTCGACGGCACTGCGGGGGCCCCGCTCACCCTCGAGCTGACGGGCCGGGACGGGGCCGGCCACAGCGTACCGGAGGTCGACCGATTGTTGGTCGCCGTCGGCCGCGGTCCGACGACCTCGATCCTCGACCTCGCGGCGGGGGGGGTGGAGACGACGCCCCAGGGTTGGATCCGGGTCGACCGGTATCTTGCCACCACCGCGCCAGGGGTCTGGGCGCTGGGCGATGCGACCGGGGCTCACCCGTTCAAGCACAAGGCGAACTACGACGCCGATCTCCTGGTCCGCAACCTGCTCGGCGGCGCGCACGACGCCGTCGACTACACCGCCGTCCCGCACGCGGTGTTCACCGACCCCGAGGTGGCGTCCGTCGGGTTGGGAGAGCGCGCGGCGCTCGACCTCGTGGGGCGCGACCGGCTGCTCGTGGGCCGCTCGGTCTTCGAGGAGACGGTGAAGGGGCAGGCGATGGGGGCGACCGGCCTCGTCAAGGTCCTCGTCGAGAAGGAGTCGCTGCGCATCCTGGGGGCCCACATCGTGGGACCGCAGGCCTCCGTGCTCGTCCAGGAGGTGGTCACGCTGCTCAACACCCCGTCCCGAAGCGCGAAACCGATCATCGACGGCATGCACATCCACCCCGCGCTCTCCGAGGTGGTCGACTGGGCGTTCGCCCGGCTGCGACCCTGGCCGGGATACCATCCGCCGCCCACGGCGCCCGAGGCGTAACCCCGGCGCCGCGGCGTCGTTATACTGGTCTACCCCCTTGACCGTCCGATGAGCGACTCCGCCGCCGCGACCCCCCCTGCCCCCGCGCCGAGCGGGGCACCGCCGGTGCCCAAGAGCTTCGACGCGTTCGGCGTCGGCGGCGCCTACGCCGAGCGCGAGGCGAAGATCACGGAGAATCTCAAGAAGATCTACGACCCCGAGATCCCGATGAACATCGTCGACCTCGGGCTCATCTACCAGCTCGAGTGGAAGCAGGACGACGTCACCGTCCGCATGACGCTCACCGCGCCCGGCTGCCCCGTGGCCGGCATCCTCGCCGAGGAGGTCAAGGGGGCGGTCGAGCGGGTCGGCGGAGTGCACTCGGCCATCGTCGACATGGTCTGGGACCCGCCCTGGTCGCCCGAGCGGATGAGCGAGTTCGCCAAGCGCCAGTTCGGCTACCTGTAGATCCGCTCGGCGGGCGTCCGCGGGTCCCGTGACCGAGCTGCTCTACCTCGACCAGGCGTACTCGACGGAGTTCGACGCCCGCGTGGTGGCGTCGGCCGAGGACGGGACCGAGCTCGACCGCACGCTCTTCTACCCGGAGGGTGGCGGCCAGCCCTGCGATACCGGCCGGCTCGCCCGCGCGGACGGGAGCTCGTGGAAGGTGGCGCGCGTCGACAAGACGAGCGGCCGCACGCTCCACCGGCTCGAGGGTGTTGATCCGCCGGTGGCGGGGGATCGGCTCCACGGGAGCGTCGATTGGCCGTTGCGCTACACCCACATGCGGTACCACACCGCCGTCCACCTCCTCAGCGGCGCCGCCTTCGCCCGATTCGGCTCCGATATCACCGGCAGCCAGATCGCGGCCACCGGGGCGCGGCTCGACCTGGTTCTCCCGGAGGCCAACCGGGGCACCTGCGAGCAGCTGGTCGAAGCCGCCAACCAGGAGATCGCGGCGGCCCGGGCCGTCGAGGTGCGGTGGGTCGACCCGGCCGAGCTGGAGCGCTCGCCCTCGCTCGTGCGCGTCCGGCGGGACCTGGTGCCGGCGGGCGAGCGGCTGCGGCTGATCGACATCGTGGGCTTCGATGTGCAGGCCGACGGCGGGACGCACGTACGCTCCACCGTCGAGGTCGGGCCGATCCACTTCGACCGGTTCGAGAACAAGGGGGCGCGCAACAAGCGGCTGTACGTTCACCTCGAAGCACGCGCGCCGCCCACCCCGGAAACGGCCGACCCGGTGTGACCGGGGCCGGCTCCGTCCGGTCATCATCCCCCACCGCGAGATAGGACCCTCGCCGAACACGGCAGGAAACGAACATGGGAGAAGGATGCGAATCGGAGAGTGGACACCGCGGAAACGGGCCGATGGTCTGGACGGCCTATCGCGCCTACCAGCAGCTGCTCGCGCAGAAGATCGCCAAACGCTTCGAGGAGACCGAGGGGCCCTGGATGGACCAACTGGCGAGCCAGCTCGTGGACCTCGTGAACGCCCGCTGGGAAGGCGGCCGAGCCGGCGAGAGCAAGGAGAAGGAGATTCTCGAGAAGATCGACAAGCTGCTGGAGAGCTAGGGGCGAGGCCGATGGAACGGATCGGACCTTACCCGCAGCCGTCGGTGCCGATGCCGGTGCCGACCGGACCCGGCGGACTCCGGGCCCGCCACGTGGTTACCTCCGCGTGAGCGGCCCCGCTTAAGAGGCGGAGCGATGGAGGGGCGATGACCCGCTGGTCGTCCGAGGCGACGGAACCGGCGCTCGAGCCCCGGCTCGATGATCGGGTGCTCGCCATCCTGGGCGGAACGCCCGGCGAGATCACCTTCAATGGGATGCGACGGGCGCTCGAGGCGCATCCCGAGTCGCTGACCCGGGCGCTCCGGCGCCTGTCGCGTGACGGGCTGGTGCGCCGGGAGGCCGGGGGGTACCGCCTCGGCGACCCCGCGGCGATCGCCCGCAGCGGGCCTAACCCCCTCCAACGGGCCACGGAGCCGGTCCGCGCCCTGGTGGCGGAGGTCCGCCTGCCCCCGACCGAGCCGATCCCCGAGCTGCTGGGCCGGCTCGCCGGTCGCTGGTTCGGCCGACTGCGGTGGGTCGGGACCTACGATCGGGCGCGAGAGCCGCTGCTCGTCTGGAGCCGCACCGACGGGCCCGGCCAGCTGCTCCTGGGACTCCGTCGGGGCCATCTCCGCGTCTACACCGAGCCGCCACCGGCCGAGCTCGGAGCCGGTTCGCGCGCGCTCGAGGAGGCGGCCCGGGAGCTTCTCTGGCATGCGCTGGGGCTGCTGGCCCAGGCCTCGACGGACTGGGCGCCTCAGACCGCCCCGCCTCCGGCCGGCCCGTCGGCTCGACACCCATCGAACTAGGTCCGCTCGAGGCCGCGGGCCGCTCAGCCCAGCTGTTTCTGAACTCGCTTCTTGGTCCCGGAGGCCTTCGCACGCTTTCCCCGGGAGCCCGGCTCCGGCAGGTCCGTCGCCAGCAGCCCGGGAGCCGCGACCGCCGGTACCGACGGCTCGGGCTCCGGTGGGTGCGCCAGCGTCCAGGCGTCCTGCACCTCGGATCCGTCGACCGGGCGGCTGAGCAGGTAGGCGACCTCCTCGACCGAGAGGTCCCAGTCGAGGATCGTGCGCCGGCGGAGCTCGGTGTGCGCCGCGGTGCCGAACGCGTCCCCCTCGAGGTCGAAGGCGGCGTACAGGAGGGCGAGCTGCGCGGAGTTCGCCAGGCGCCGGGAGAGATGGACCGCATGCCCGACCTTCCCCAGCAGCGTCGCGCGGGTCGCCCGTGCCGCGCGCATCCGGCCCATCTCGCCCAGGAACTGGGGGAACCGCGCGCGGACCGGGAAGGCGCCCGCCGGTCGATCCAGCGCGATCGAGACGCCGCCGGTGAGGAGCTCGGAGGCGTACGACCAGAGCCCGAAGTGCCGCCGTCGCCGGGCGAAGGCCAGGAGCCGTTCGGCCCGGGCGATCGTCTCGAGCGCCTCTAGCCGTCGCCGGGGGTCGGTCGCCGCGTACGGTGCGTTCTCCTCCACCCAAGGCAGCAGGTCGTCGGGGGGCGCGTCGATTCGGTCCCGGATCTCGACCGAGCGTCGCCACTGCGGACGGCTGAGCGCTTCGCCGACGAACTCCGCTATCTCCGAGCTCAGGTCGCGGCCCCCGAGCACGGCGAGCTGCGCCGGTCCCGCCGGCAGCGGCGCGATCGCCTCGAGATCGGTGAGCGCGGCGCGCACGTCGCCCCGGCTCCGGGCCACGATCGCGTCGATCGCTCCCGGCGCGAGCGCGAGCTGCTCCTGGTCGGCGATCTGTTCCAGGCGGCGGCGCAGCTCGGTCGGGGCGACCCCCGAGAACGACACCCGTAGGACGGCCGTACGGAATATGGGGGAGTAACGCGAGAGCGAGCTCGGGTCGTTGACAGTGAGCACGACCGGCTGGAGCGTGCTCCGGACCAACGCCGCGATCGCGCCGAGGCCGCCCCGGTCGCTCAGGTCCCGCGGAGCGGCGGACTCCTCCCAATCGGCCAGATCGCGGCGCGCGGCTTCGAGCTTCGTCCAGGCCCCCCGTCCCCCCGTGAGCGGGACGGTCTCCCAGCTTTCGAAGGGCGTGGGACGCTTCGGCTCCCCGAGACCCCAGGCCTCGTTCAAGGCGGCCACGCTGCCGTAGCGTGTCCTCAGGAACTCGCGGAAGGGTCGCTTGGGGGCCTTCCGGTCGGCCGCCTCGGTGGCCCGCCCGGTCAGGCAGTCCGCTTCGTCCAGTAGGATGAGGGTGCGGCCACCGGCCCGGGCCGACCGGACGCTCCCGTCCTCCGCGAACCCGACCGAGAGCGAGGCTCGTCCGGCGACCGCCTCGATCGCCGAGCGGTTGCGGGCATCGGAGGCGTTCATCTCGACAACGCTCCAGCCGAACTCCCGCGCGAGCGCGAAGGCGGCCGTCGTCTTGCCCAGCCCCGGGGGTCCTTCGAGCAGCGCCGCGCGCTGGCGGGGCGG
This sequence comes from Thermoplasmata archaeon, assembly GCA_035945735.1. Taxonomy (GTDB): domain Archaea; phylum Thermoplasmatota; class Thermoplasmata; order Lutacidiplasmatales; family UBA184; genus JAKIVR01. Next base: position 18,371 of record DASYZY010000206.1, on the reverse strand, counting down.
CTCCGCCCCCGGCATCCAGGCCTGGCCCCATCTCCGCAACGCCTCCACGGCCCGGTGGTTCCCGATGAGATCGTCCAAGCGCGAGGGGCGGTACCGCTCCGACAGCGGGAGCCGTACCTGCGTCGATATCGGAGGCACGCTCGGGGGACCGTCCGCGGGACTTAACGGCCCGCGCGTGTCCTCTGCGCCGGGCCAGTGAGCTCCCAGAGGGGTTCGGGTTGGAGTTTCGGACGCTCGCAGGGGTCGGCCCGGTCTCAGTCGTGGGATTCGGCCTTACCGTGGATCCGTCCCGAGGGTCCAACGCGGTCGCCGAGGGGCTCTTGCGCGACGCCCTACGACAGGGGGTGAGGCTCGTCGACGTGAGCTCCGGGGCGGACCCCCGGCCGGCGGAGGCGCTCGTCGGCGCCGTCGGCCGGGGCGAGCCCGGACTCCGCGTCCTAGCCGGCATCCCCGCCAGCGAGCTGTCGAAGGTAGGCGGCGCCATCGGGCTCGCCCGGACCGCTGCGGCGGTGCAGCAGTGCCTTCGACGCCTGGGTCGCGATGCGCTCGATGCGTTGGTCCTCCCTTGGGACGAGCTGCAAGGGCTCCGGGCCGGCGGTGCCCTCCCCGGACTTCGCGATGCGCTCCCCGAGATGGGGGTCCGGAGCCTGGCGGTCCGGCTCGAGGACGACGGCCTCGATGCCGGCACCGTCCGGGCCTTGGCCGCGGAGGGAATACGGATCTTCCTCGCTCGGTGGAACCTGCTCGAGACGGGCGCCTCCGACGCCTTGCTCCCCGCCCTCAGCGAGCACGCCTGCTCGCTGCTCTCGGTCGACCCCCATGCCAACGGTCGGCTCGACGGTCGCCGGATGCTCTCGCCGACGGCCGGACGGCCGGCCGGAACGCCCCCGCTCGACGCGGCGGCGCTCCGCCGCACCATGGGGCCCGTGTTGAGCCTTCGGTACCTGACCGAGGGTACCGGCCGCACTCTGGTCCAGGCCGCCGTCCAGTTCGCCCTCGATCCGCCGGCGGTGGCCTCCGTCCTGTGCCCGCTCGAGGACCCCCGGCTTACGGCCCAGATCTGCGGGTACGACGCCGCTCCACCGTTCTCGGCCGAGGAGCGGCGGCGCTTGGGGCTGAAGGCTCCGGCCTAGCGGACGGCGAACCGCGCCCCGAGCCGCCTAGTGGTCGTCGAGGTCGAAGTAGATCTTGACGGTCGCCTTGTACTCGCTGACCTTCTGGTCCTTGATCTGTCCCTCGAGCTCGACCACTCGGAACCAGCGCAGGTTCCGCACCGTCTTCGCCGCGGTCTCGACCGCGTTCTTGGCCGCTGCGGCGAATCCCTGCGTCGAGCTTCCCACCACTTCCGTCACTTTCTGAACCATGGGCGCCTCGCGCCCGACACAGACTGCCGGTATTTGCGCGTGCGCCCGGGAGGACGACTCCCCCGCGGCGTCGAACCACGGTGAACTCGGCTCTCTCGAGGCGGTTAGGGTCGAGTCCCGGCGAACGCCTGCGGAGGCCCAGTGCGAGCGATGCTCTTTATGCGGGGCGAGAATCAAATGGCATGCGTCCCACCGACCGAAGCGCGCCGCAGCTGGCCACCGTCGCCGCGATTACCCTCGTCCTGGGCCTCTCCGCCCTAGCTGCGGTCCTCGCTCCCGGCCTGTCCGTGGCGGTTCCTGCGCCGACGCGCGCCACGCACGCGTCGGCTTCGGCGGGCAGCCTGGAACTGGCTGTGGCGCACGCCTCCCTCCGCGCGCCCGTGGCCGATCACTCTCACCCCGAAGTTCCGACCCCCGCGGCTCCTCCGCTGCTCTCCCCGGGCGGCTTCGAATGGAGCGACCTCACGGCGCAGCTCAGCGTCGCTCCCAGTCCCCGCACGGCCGAGTCGATCGCTTGGGACCCCGCCGATGGGTACGCGCTCATGTTCGGCGGTGAGAACTCGGCCAGCGTCGTGCTGAGCGACACCTGGAGCTTCTCCAATGGCACCTGGACCAACCTGACCGCCGGGATCACCGGTGCGCCTCCCCCGCTCCTCGTAGCGGGGCTCGCCTACGACCCCAGCGATCACGAGATGGTGCTGTTCGGCGGACAGAATCACACGGGCGTCGTACTGACCCAGACCTGGGCCTATCATGCGCGCACGTGGACCAATCTGACCGGGACGACGGGCGCGACCCCACCGGCCGGGCTCCTGTCGGGGATGGCGACGGACACGGCCGCCTCCGATGTCGTCCTCTTCGGAGGACAGAGCCCCGCCTCCGGCGCGTGGGGCACCGACACCTGGACGTTCAAGGCCGGCACCTGGACCAACATCACGGCCTCCGCCAACGCCCCGGCCGGCCACCTCTTCTACCCGACGGCCTCCGACGACCCGGCGATCGCGGGCGTCAGCCTGTACGCGGTCTACCCGGCCGGCACCGGTATCGATGCGGCCACCCTCCAGTTCACCGGAGGGAGCTGGCACAACCTCTCGGGAGTCGTCTCGGGCGACTCCGGCAGCCTCATCCTCGCGGAGGGGGGGTACCTGGCCCCCCTCGGGGCGGTCGCCGAAGTCTCCACGGAGATATGGAACGCCAGCTTCAGCACCACCTTCGGAGTTCACACCGCGGAGTACTCGAACCAGACCTGGACCAACGTGACCTCTCCAGCCGGTGGGCCGCCGGACCTCGGCATTCTCGCCGGGGTCGGCGATCTGCCCAACGACCTGGGACTCCTGGGCTTCGGAGGGATCACCGTGGCGGGAATCAGCGGCCAGACCTGGGTGCTGACGGCGCCGCCGCAGGTCAGCCTGCAGGTCGCCCACGTGGTGACCGATGCCAACGTGAGCGACGCGTTCACGTCCGTCGTCACCGGCGGCTTCGGGCCGCTGACCTACCACTGGAACTTCGGTGATGGGGCCTCCTCCTCGGCCGCGTCGGCCAGCGCGCACGCCTACGCACGGGCCGGCAAGTACCTGGCGAACCTCACCGTGGTCGACAGCGTCGGCCACAGCGTCACCGCATCCCTGTACGTCGTGGTCGATTCCGCCCTCACCGCCCAGGCGAGTTCGTCGCCCTCTCCCGCCACGGCCGGAGCCGCCGTCGCGCTCGTCGGCACCTTCTCGGGAGGTACCGGACCGTACACGTTCGCCTGGACGCTCGGGGACTTGAACACGAGCACCGCCCCCTCGCTCGCCCACGTCTACGGAAGGGCCGGCAACTTCTCGGTCTCCTTCACCGTGACCGACGCCCTCGGCCAGACCGCCACCCAGAGCTTCACGCTCCAGGTGAAGGCGCCGGCACCTACCTCGAGCGGCTCTTCGAGCGTGAGCCTGACGTCGGGAGTCGGCCTGGACCTCTTGCTCGGGATCGTGTTGCTTGCGATCGTCGCGGTCATACTCGGGGCGTTGCTGGCCCGGCGGCCGAAGAGCCCGCCGGGACCCCCGGCGCCCTATCCCGCCGCCGCAGGCCCCGCCGGGTACGGAGCGCCGCCGCCCCCTCCCCCGGGAGCGGCCTGACGCCGGGCGTCGGATCGCACGGTCTTCGCCCCCGACCGATCACGACGGGCCGCCGCCGAGTTCGCGAGCCAACTGGACGCACCGCGCGGCCGCGTTTCGTCCAACGACCGTCGAACTGGCGCGGCCATCGGACCGGCGCGCGGGCCGGACCAACCCTCTAAAGGCAGGAGCTGGATGCCCGCGCATGCGGCACCGGTTCCGGACGAGCCTGCCCGGTCGAACGTGGGCCATCGCCTTGGTCGCCTTGACCGCGGTCGGGGTTCCCGGCGCGTGGGTTCTCCCGGCGCACCACGCCGTTCCGCCGACCGTGGGACTCCGTGCGTACGGGGCTGCGTTCGCCCATGATCAGCTGGAACAGGCGCGGCAGTCGCTAGTCGGACCGGATCGGGCCCACGGGTCCGCGCCGTCGGTCCTGATCTCCCCCGGCGGGTTTGAATGGACCAACCTTACTCCGCAGCTGACCGCGAGCCCTGCCGCGCGCTGGGGAGAGGCTTTGGCGTGGGACCCGGCCGATGGCTACGTTCTCCTGTTCGGAGGCAGCAGCCTGAGCACCATGTTCGGCGACACGTGGAGTTTCTCCGACGGCACGTGGACCAACCTCACGGGGACCGTCACCGGCTCTCCTCCCCCTCGTCTGGTCTACGCGGATCTCGCCTTCGACCCCTCCGATCAGGAGATGATCCTTTTCGGCGGAGAGATCGGTTCCCTCAACGTCCTACGAGACACATGGTCGTACCACGGCGGGCTCTGGACGAACCTGACCGGGCACACGGGGCTTACGCCCCCGCTCGCGCTAGAGTCGACCATGAGCACCGACTCGAGCGCCTCCGATGTAGTGCTGTTCGGCGGGGCGAACCCGATCACCAACGTCTGGAACCAGCAGACCTGGACCTTCAAGTCCGGCACATGGACGAACATTACCGCCAGCGCGAACGCCCCGCCCGGGATGCTCTTCCGGCCGACCTCCACGGACGACCCCTCGGTCGGCGGCGTGGCGCTCCTTGCTCCCTATCTGACGAGCGGGATCGGGTGGGCGACATTGACGTTCAGTAACGGCACCTGGCACAACCTCAGCGCCCTGGTGTCGGGCCCCCCAGTGCGCATCCTCGGCGCAGGTGCCGGCTACCTCGCCCCGATCTCCGCAGCCGCGTTCGTCTCGGGCTCGGTCATCAGCTCCACGAGCTACCAGCAGTACCGCGCCGATTCCTTCGAACTCGCCGGGGACGTCTGGTCGAACGTCACGTCCGTGACGGGGGGCCCCCCGAGCGCCGGCGAGTACGGAGCCGGGAGCGACCTGCCGAACGACCAAGGGCTCCTCATCTTTGGGGGCATCAACCAGACCATCGCCTTCGGCAGTACCTGGGTGCTGACCGCTCCGCCGCGGGCCAGCATCTCCGTCGCCCACGTCGTGACGGACGTCGGGGCGGCGGACGGATTCGCCTCCAGCGTCGTCGGCGGGTACGGTGCCTACGTCTACCGCTGGGCGTTCGGCGATGGCCTCGGTTCGGCGGTCGCGGCTCCCGCCCACACCTTCTCCCGCGCCGGGGTGTACGCGGTCAACCTGAGCGTCACCGATCTGCTCGGCCACTCCACCAATGCCTCGATCTCCGTCGAGGTGAATACTGGGATCGCGGTGAGCGCGGAAGCCTCCCCCTCACCGGCCACCGCCGGGTCGTCCATGGCGCTGCTCGGATCGTTCACCGGCGGCACGGGACCCTTCACCTTCAGCTGGACACTCGGGGACGCAAACACCAGCTCCGCCGCCTCGCTGGCCCACATCTACCGCAAAGCCGGCAACTACTCGGTCTCCTTCACCGTCACCGACTCCCTCGGCCAGTCCGCGACCCAGGGACTGACCCTCGAGGTCCAGTCGGCCCCTTCGACCGGAGGTACCGGTTCCGCCTCCGGCTCTTCGAGCGTGAGCCTCACCTCGGGCACCGGGCTCTACCTCGTGCTTGGGATCGTTATGCTCGCAGTCGTAGCCGGAGTGCTCGGTGCGATGCTCGCTCGGCGGCCGAAGAGCCCCCCCGGACCTCCGACCGCCTATCCCGCCCCGGCGAGCGGACCGCCCCCGCCATCGGGAGCATCCTGAGCCGAGCCCGGCACGCTCGGGACCCGCTTCCCGCCGAGAGGCGCCCGGCGCAGGCGGTCACATTCGGCTACGGACGAGGGAGCGCGAAGGAGCCGCTAGAGGGAAGATCCGAAAAATGCTAATCCCTACACCCCTTCCTGGACCCCCATGACCGAGGCCGATCCGACCACCGCGGCGGAGTTGTACAGGATCCCGCAGCAGATCCAGCGAGCCGAGGTGCGGCTCAGGAAGCGCGAAGGCGGGACCCCGCCGAAGGCGGCCACGGCGATCCTGACCTTCTACAAGGACCGGTCGAGGGCGGTCGGCGACTTCCAGAAGCTGAAATACCTCGAGCGGCTCCCAGTGGTCGCCCGAGCGCTCGGCCCTGAGTTCCTGAAGCCCACAGTGTCGACCGCCCGCCGGTTCCTCACCGCGTTCAGCGGCCAAGAGCAGTCGTCGGTGCTCACGTTGAAGAACGTGACCGAGGCGTTCTGGCGCTGGATGTACGCCCGGAAGGGGAAGGAGTTCCCCCTCGCACTCCGCATCCCCGTCGACCGCAAGTTGGTCAAGAAGAAGAACCACGGGGACGTCCTCACACCGGAGGACGCCCTGGCCCTCGCGAACCACACGCGGAACCAGCGCGACCGCGCCTTCGTCCTCGTCGCGTGGGAGTCGGGCGCGCGGGTCTCCGAGATGCTGCTCATGCGCCGGGCAGACGTCGAGATCACCGGAGAGGGGTACGTCAGGCTGCACCTCCACCGGGAGAAGGGGTCGGACGACGTCCCGGTGCTGCTGTTCGAGGACTCCGTACCGGCCCTCATGAAGTGGTTGGAGGTCCTCCCGTCGGGGGACGAGGGCGGGGCGTTCCTCTGGGTGCACGTATCGGGGCAAAGCCACCGCGGCCGGCCGATCACCGAGCGCTACGCACTCGCGATGCTGAAGTCCTCGGCGAAGTCGGCCGACATCCAGAAGAAGGTCCACCCTCACATCTTCAGGCACTCGCGCGCGACCCACGAGGCCTACAACCCCAAGATCCCCCGTTCCGCGTACGAGGCCAAGTTCGGCTGGAAGCCCGGGTCCATCGTCGCTTCGAGGTACATCCACGGCAGCGGGCGAGACATGGAGAACGCGTACCGGGCCGCCGCTGGGCTCCCCCACCGGGATCAGGCGCCCCTGGCCCCTCCGCGGGTGTCGAGAACGTGCGGTCGCTGCAAGACGGTGAACCCGAGCGGGGCGAAGTACTGCTCGACGTGCGCGGGCCCCCTGACGATCGAGGCGGCTGGAGAGATTGAGCAGCAGACCACCGCAGCGAACCGGCTCCGGCAGCTCCTGGAAGACCCGAGCGTCATGCGGTACCTCGCCCGAAAGCTTGGCGGCGCCGGGGCGAAGGGGTAGGCCGCTCACTTTCGGTGCCCGCCGTTCGACTGGGCCGCGAGCTGCTCGATGGCCTGCCAGGCGCGTAGTACGCCGGTCCTCTCAAAAATCTGAACGTCTCTCGCGCATAGTTCGGGGTTGGGGAAGAGGTTGAGAAGAAGCTCGACGGGTGGAGGGCAAGTCGGCGGAGGCCCCGCGACCTTCGTCTCGACCAACTGCGAAAGCGCCGAGGGGACCGATAGGATCGCGTCGGACCGAGCCAACGTCGACGTAACCGTGGTCGTCGGAGAGTAGCCCGCAGCCGCCTCAGTCCACGACTCGAAGCCGAAGACCTGCGACCACTTCGTGATCGCCCGCCGAGCGAGCCTGCTGAAACCGGACGCGCCCCGCGCGGGCGCCCGGGCGTTCACGAAGATTCGCGATGCGGCAACATCGGACCCAACGGGTGAGAGCAGGGCCGGACTGCTCTTAAACGTAGTCGAATGACCCCGATAAATACTACAGAGGAGGAGTGGGACCCGAGTCCGGGGTGTCTCCCAAGACTTTGGGCGAGATGAGGCGCGCCGGCCGGGGCTGGATGTTGGGTCCGACGCCCCGGCCGGGATCCGAACAGGCGAAGGCGCGACTCCCAATAAGCCCGCCGCAGCGCCCGAGTCGCGGGCACGTAATCTCTCGTACTGACCGACGAGCGCGAAGCCTCATTTCCCCCGGCGCGCTTCTCCACCTGCCCTCCCGGCGGCCCCCGACGTTGGTGGGAGAAGCGCGGGAAGCATGACGGGGGAACGGACCGGGAAGGCGCGAGAGAAGCCGGCGGCGAAGACGGCGGAGAACGGCGGCGAAGCGGCCGTTCCCGAACGGAGGCAGTTTCCGGGAAGGAAAGAGCCGACCCCCGAGGAGATCCGGGAAGCGCGAGAGGACGCTCAGCGCCTGCGCGCCCTCGCTGAGTACGGCATGTCCGCGAGCATGATCGGCAAGGTGGTGAAGTTGCCGGTCAAGGCAATCGAAATCGCCATCGCCGAAGGCGCGAACGACCCGCCGTCCTCGGGGGTACCGGCGGGGGCGACTGCCGATCCGCCGGCGCCGACGGTCCCGCCCGGGGCGATGTCGGGCGAGGCGCCGCGTGGGACGAATCCGGCGACGGCCGCGGCGTGCTCCGACCCCGTCGAGTTCCCCGACGAGCCGCAGCGGGAGGATCCGCTCGCCGGTCCCGCGTTCTTCGACGAGCCGCCGATCGTCCTCTACAAACTGTTGAAGCAGGGCGGCATCCACGACGCGAAGGCCAGGCTGATCGCGAGAAGATACCGCCACTCGCCCCCGAGCGACTTTGACCGGCTGAGGTCGACTATGTTGGCCGCCTCGATTCCCGCGCAGAGCACCGACTTTCTGATCTCGGCGTTCAAGGAGGAACTCGGCATCGCCACGCCAGCGGTCGAGGCGTCCGCCCCGTCGAGCCCGTCCTCGTTGTACGAGCAAATCCGCCGAGACGACGAGGCGCAGCTCCAGCGGGAGTACATGCTCGCGCGCATCCAAGCGATTCGACTGGGCCAGGGGAACAACGCGGGCTCCGCGTCAAACCCGGAGGCTGAAAGGCTCCGGGCCGAGGTCGCGTCGCTGACCCGCGAGCGCGAGCAGCGCGTCCTCCTCGACTCCATCGACGCGAAGCTCGGCCCGCTCCGTGCCGACCTCGAGCAGCTCAAGAACCGGCCCGAGGCGCGGGTCCCCTCGTTCGACGAGGTGGACCGCGGAAAGGCCGCCCGGGCCGCCGAGGTCCAGGCCGCGGCCCTCGCGAAGGGTGTCGACGTCCTGGGGAGAAAGCTCGAATCGACCGGCAGCCTTCAGCAGGTCTTCCGAAGCGTTGTCTCGGCGAGCTCTCCCGAGCTCACCAGGGCGTCCGTCGACGTGGTCCGGTCGACGGTGAGCGCCTTCCGCGACGGCACGGGGGCCCGTGGGCCGTCGCCGCCGGTCCCCCAACCGGGCGAGCAGGACCTCGCAGTGGCGGCCGAGCTCCTCCGCCACGTCCGGGGGGGCGGGCCGTGAGCGACGTCCGTGCCTTCCTGCTCGATCTCGTTGGGCTCGTCAACGACGGCGCCGCAGAGCCCGCGGTGTCTATCCGCCTCGCTGGGATGCCGGCGCACCGGGTCGCGGTGTGCGTCTACGAGAGCGACTGCCACCTGCGGAGCCAGCTCGTGAACGGGACGAGGGTGGTCCAGCCCGACGCGGAGCTGACGCGCGGCCAGACGACGTACCTGTTCGTGGCCGAGCTGGGGCACGGGCTGAGGATCACGCCGGTCGGCGAGGTCCCCGAGGACGTCGACTCCGTCGTGTACGTGAGCGCCCCCGCGCTCGGAGCGCTGACCAACGGCTACGTAGAGGGCCCCGGAGGCGCCCGCGAGCCCTTCGATGCCATGATCGCGCTTCGGGACGGCCACCTGGCGTTCGTCGGTCCGGACCCGGCCGCCCTCCTCGGCCTCACGAGCGCGTTCCGCGACGTGGTGGATCGGACACGGTCTCACCTCCGGTCCGCGGCCCCCGAGTTCCGGGGCGGCATAACCTCCGAGCTCGCCGCCGAGCGAGAGGCCGTGGGCGGCTTCCAGATCGGGATCTCGGACGAGGAGATGGCCGCCGACCTCGCCCGCATCGGCGCGTCCCCGGAAGAGATCGCCGCCTCCCTCGAGGAGTGGCACGCCCAGCTGAGGGCGGCGCGGTCGCCGCGGATCACCTTGCCTGCAGGCGAGGCGGAGACCCATTGATGCCGACGTCCGACGAGCGGATCGCGGGGCTGGCCCGGCTCGTCCTGACCGTGATCGAGTCGAGGGACCGGCGGCTCGCTCGGCTGGAGGCCCGGTTGGGGACACCCGAGGTCGACCGGGTCCTTGAGCTCGGCCGCTCCTTGCGTGAGGCGAGCGAGGCCGATATCGACTACTTGGCGCGGCTGATGGCGTCGTACGAAAACAGACTCCGGGGTCGGGGCGGCCGGCCGGTGCCGATCGTGCGCCGCGAGCCACGGTGGATCCCCGGGTACGGCTGATTTTCGGCAGGCTTATTGGTCCTGGGCGGTTTTTCAGTCATGCCCGAGCCCGTGATCCACTTGGCGCCGAGGAAGCCGGGGACGCCAGCGACGACCAAGACGAACCTCGTCGGCGGCAACTTACCTGCGGAATTCCACTGGGATCCGGCAGCCCGTGCGGCCGAGCACGAGGTCACTCCCGGCGGCGCCGAGATCGAGCAGTCGCCGGCGAAGGTCCCGCAGCCCGTGCCGGTCACCCCCGGATCCAACGCCTGGGTGAAGGCCAACGAGGCGACGCTCACCCAGTGGGAGAACGCCTACAACGCCGCGCTCGAGTCGACAGCGTTGGGCGACCTCGGGACCCGGTGGGGCCGCCGCGTTACGCTTGACGAGGCCTCCCTGACGCCCTCGATCTCCGCCGAGCTGAAGCGGCTCGAGGCGACGCCGAAGGTGAAGCAGTCCGCGGCCCTCGCGGCGGACAGGGCCGTCCCCCAGGCAGCGCTCTGGAGGATGCCGGGCCACAAGGCCAGCGCCTTCTTCCCGTCGACGGAGCCCGATGCCGCCGAGGTCAACCGGATGATCCTGTCGGGCGGGGCCAGCCGGCGACTATCGTTCGACAGCGAGAAGGTGCCCACCTACCGACAGCCGCCGGGCCTCGTCGACTACAGTACTCTACCCGGGAAGACGCCCGAGCTGAACCTGAAGAAGGCGCTCTACACGACATCCCAGTAGAGCGAGAGCAGCTCGGGAGTCGCCTCCCGGGCCCGCGCCTACGTCCGCTTCTCGGAGACGGCGATGACCTCGTCGAGCCAGTCGAGCATCGTCTGGCTGGTCCTTACGATGGAGTCCCTCGCCTCGAGCAAGAGCGCTTCCACGGAGGACCGCGACTTCGCGATGCTCTCGGCCTGAGCTTCGAGCTGGCCAGTGAGTCGGGACATTGTCTCGAACTCCTTGGCGACGGCCGCAGCGCCCTTGGCGCCGACCTTGCCCCCGACGGCTTCCAGGCTCTGGGCCATGTCGGCGAACCCGGTGGCGATCTCCGCGGACTCCTTCAGGTGGGCGGCCTCCCACCGGCACTTCCGTTCTGCTTCCTTCATGGCCGCGGCGGTCGCCTCCAGGCTCGACTGCCAGCGGGGAAGATCCGACTTGACCTCTTCGAAGGCCTCGATAATCGTTCGTCGATATTCCCCCACCTTCTCGATTGCGCTCTCGGTCCCGTCCGCTGGCGGCATGGCTCCAGCACGCCCAGAGGCCAGTGGGATTTAGCGACCCGCGTGGCCGGATCGCTCGCCTAACGCGCGTTCGATCCTCTGAAAAACGGAGACGAGACGAGCTGCCGCCGCGGCATTCTTCGCCATGGTTTCCGCGGCACCCAGAGCACGAGTAACGACCTCCTCTATGTTTACTGCCAGTTCCGTGATCCGGTCGAAGAGGTCCTCGTCGAAGTCCGCGACCGAGACTCGGCCCGAGTGCCGGTCGACGCGGGCGTAAAGGTACGTCTCCTTGACCTTGGGCAGCTGCGGAATGTCGAGCTCACGGGCAGTCTCCATGAACGATTCGAACTCCGCTCGACCTCGGCGGTTGTAGTGCTTCCGGCCACGGACAGCGATGCCAATCCGCGTTGCGAGCGATACCGTGCCCGGTGGGTACCGCACAGCCATCTCGTCCCCGAAAACGTACGGGACGAGCTCGCGCATGAATCCGAGCACGGTGTCGACGTGACTAAGGCTCGCTTCGTGACCGTGGGACGCTTCCATGATCTCCTGGTCGGTGAACCGGCTTACATCGGCGCAGATTGCCACGAGGGCAAGAGAGGATGGGGAGGCAGGGAGGCAGGCCTCTCCCCGCCCAAGGCGCTCGGAGATTCCGGCCTCGTCCAGTAGGTACCTTCCCCAAACGAGGGCGGTAAGGCAAGCCTGCTCCAGACCAAGTTCGGCGAGGGCCACGCAGACCGGCGAGCGGCAGCGGGCAGCGTCCTCGGTCAGGTCCACGGCGTTCTCGAGGCAGTTCTCCACGTCCTCGAGGCGGATCCGCATCCGCCAGCTAGACCGCGGCGGGACGAGTCGCTTGATGCGGGAGCTGGTCACGGGGGCCAACCCGGGACGATCCGGATCGATTTCTTATCGACACTGTCCTCGTTTACGACGGTGAACCTGAAGGGGCCTGCCGACCCTGTGTCGTGCTCCAGTGTAATCGCGAGTCGATGCTTCCCCGGCTCAAGCCGGGCGTACGGGTTCCTCCAGTCGACGTTGTCGAACGTGCTCGGTTCGTGAATCCACGCGTCCTTGAACCCCTGAAACTTGAAGAGCGCCCCGATCCCCTTCGGCCGGCCACGCACCGTCTCGGTTCCAACCAGATCGTAGAGGTGGGGGTTGGGCAGCTGCGCCAGCTGCCCCCCGGGGGCCAAGTGGTACTCCAAAGGATCCGGCTTGGAGTCCCACTTCAGGTGGAACACCAGCTGCGGTCGGTCTGGCATTGTCAGAATTGCCTGGACACCGGTCGCAGCGCCGGCCCCCAGGAACCCGACCGAGTGGTTCGACACAAGGAAATGTAGCCACCACGTGTCGCGATTGCCCGCCGTCGGGATCGGGTCGACCACGACGCCCAGCTGGGGGACCTGCAAGGCGTAGATGACCCAAGCGACAAGCACGCCGGCCGGGATCCCGGACAGCACTCCCGCCAAGACAGGCAACGACTGGCCCGGTGCCGCGAGGACGACTGCGATCGGAATAGCGAGTGTAAAGGCGAGGACAACCACGACCGCGAGCGGGACTCCCTTTCGGATCGGGGCGTCGAACCGCGCCGGCCCGTCGAGCGGCAGAATCTCGGGCACTGTCGCCCTCGAGGGGGCTGTCCTATTTGTCGGAGTGGTCGCGGGGCATTTGGTGAAGCAAGGTTTCTGCGGCCCAGGCGAACCTCCTCCCGTCGGGATTGCTTATATCCTATCTTCGTATCGTATCATCATGCCCGACTATGAGCAGTGCCCCTTCTGCGAGAGCGTGTTCCAGATCGACGGGAAGCCGAGAAACGTGCCCCTGGAGGATCACATCAGAGCCGACCACCGGAAAGTCAAGCTTCGGAAGGGGTCGAACTACCGTTGGGTTGACGCGGCGGAGATGGAGCGCATGGCGGCGCAGACGAGGTTCTCTTGGACACCGCCGCTCGGGTTTCCGGCCCCATGCCATGGATGCGGCAGTCAGATCAAGGCGGGCGAGCGGTCGGCCGTGGTGATTGTTCCTCCGGACTCCCTGAACGACGTGGAGCGTCGCTACCGTTACCACAACGGGCAGTGTATTGCCTCCTGGGCGCAGCAGCGACACCTTGACGCGCAGAAGGCGATTCGAACCAAGTCGGCGGACTACAGGGCGCACCCGCTCGCGACTGAAACCCGAGCCCGGGAACTGCAGGTCTTAGAGGCGCAGGCTCGCGTCTGGTCGCCCGTGGCAGGTTGACCGAGAGTACCGCTCCGTTCAATCAGTCCATCCGGCCCCGCCGTCAGGACGACGGCAGGCCCCTCCCAAGCCAGTAGTCACCATTCCGCGAAGGCCGCCGGAAACTAGGCCTTCGGTGCTGGTGACCCCGAGCACGACGTCGTGCAACTCGCAGCGGCGATGCTCGCACCAACGACATAGGTGCCGGCGCTTGGAGGCGCCTTCAGCACGTCAAGCGTTACATCGTAGGGTCCAGCTCCGGAGGACGAGTTGAACGGGAAGTACGTATCCGGAATGAACGGGCTCGTCCCCGCGGGGCTCGAGGTAGCCGTTGGAGTTGCCGTGCCGTTCGGCGTGAATGTGATGGTGATCAACACGATCTCCATGTTGGCGGGTAGCATACTGCTGCCCGAGCCCTGGGTGCAGTCGAGCAAGTTTCCCTGAACGAGTAGCACCGCAGTAAAGGTCGCGCCCGGTCCAACCGCACTCGGGAGGCCATAGCTGATCGAGAACGTCGGCAGATTCGAGCAGCCTACCAGTTGCCCAGCGCTTAGGTTAGCCGCGCCTGCGACTAGCTTGTCGAGTTGCGGGGTCCCCGTAGTCGAGCCTGACGAGCTCGGCGGGCTCTTAACGAAGTAGAGTGTCCACCCGGCCGCCGCAGCGACAACTGCGGCCACCAAAAAGATCGCCAGCACCGAGTTGGTGGCATGACTGGGGCCACCTGGCCCCCTTCCGGGCTCTACCGAAGCGCTCGAGCCGCTCATGTGAGCACCTTGACTCACGCCTGGGTAGAGAAAGACTGTTCGGTCCGCGCCTCAGTGGAACACAAACCAGGCCAGACTAGCCGCTCCGACGGCGAGAGTTCCCGCGCCGACGAGGACGAGCGCCCAAGTCACGCTGACCAACCGTTTCCCAGCCGCGGCTTGTTCCATCGAGATTCTCGTCTGCGCGGCAACTGCGGAGGTGAGAGCCTGGGTTGCCACGACCTCGCTCTTCGCCGCCCTGAGGTGTGAGAACGCAAGCAGCTCCTCGAGGTGCTCCTCAAACACCCGGTCGCGCGGGTGGAGATTGATTCGCACATGCGGGGGGAGGTCAAGACTCTCGATGAGCTCCCGGCGAATGCTGTCGATAAGACTCTCGACGTTGTTGACGGTGTCCGGGCTGGCGCCCATGAGCTCGGGCAAGCGGCTCGCAGTTAAACGGTCGTTTTCCGCCGACCTAGGGACCCCCCGCCGGTGAGGAGGTCTTCTCCGTCGGAGCGAACGGCATACCCTTTTTCGGCGGCCGCCCGAGCCGCTTCCCGCTCGCCTTGAGATGGCGCAGGGCGTCCTTGGTCCGCTCGCTGATGATCTGGGCCTCCCACTCCGCCACGCTGGCGAGGACGTTGAGGATCAGGGCCCCAGTGGGGTCCGCGCGATTCGGCAGGATTGCGAGGCCCTGGTCGACGGCGTAGAACGCGATCCCGAGGTCGTGTAGCTCCCGCGCGGTGGTCGCCAGGTGCATCACCGAGCGAGCCCACCGGTCCACCTTGACCACGGCGACCGCCGCGATGTGGTGGCCCCGAGCCTCGACCATGATCCGGTCCATGCCGGGGCGACGGACCAGCCGCCCCGAAGCCGTGTCGACCTCCTCGAGGGCGACTTCGAGGCCTTGACGTCCGGCCCAATCCCGCAGGCGCGCGAGCTGGGACGACGGGTCCTGGTCCGGGGTAGAGACCCTGCCGTAGAGCCCGACGCGAGTAATCGGGGCGGTCACGTCCGCGCTCGCGATCCCCCGCCAGCAGCCTCGGCCCGCGCCCGGTCGACGATCTGCTTTACCCACGCGGCGCGCGCCGCCGCCTTCTCCGCCCTCGAGGGTGGAGCGGCGCAGCGGGTCCTGACGGCCTCGACGCCGGCGGTCCCCGCGGCCAGCGGTGACCAACCATGCGTAAGGAGGTGCTGCTTCAACCCTGTCCTACTGTTCGGGGCCACAGGACACCCGGGCACCAAACAAGCGAATCGCCAGATTTTCGGCCTCTTCGATCTCGGGCGGGGAGGACGCTGATCACCTGCGGCCTCGTCTCCTCCCCAAACATTTGGGGATGAGACCGCGGCGGCGGCATCGATCATTCGACTCTCTCCTCATTTACCACCCAGGGCGTGGCGTATCCGCGCGGGCCGCTCGAGTGCACACGGAACCAGCCGGGCGTTTCCACTCGCCACTCGCGCCGGAACGCCTCGTCCTCGACCGCAACTGGTCGATCCGGCGGTCTGTCGAGGCCGACGTATGTGCAGCGTTGCCACTCCCGGCGAGGGATCCAAGCGTCCTGGATGGCGCAAAGCGGGCACCACCGCGCGGGCTCGGGTGGGTCCGGGTGGTGGTCGGGGGTCGGGCAGAGGTCGTGGCAGGCGCTCATCGCCTCGACTGGGAACCGAACTTGGCACTCCCTTCTATCTCCCCCAACCCCCTCGGATGCCGCGGCGGAAGGAGCTCCCCTCGTTCCTAGTGCCAACTTCGCCTTCTCGACCGAGTCCATCACCCTCGCCGCGGTCATCCGCAGCGACCGCACCACATGCACCAGGGGCCCGGTCACCGGCATGTAGGTGTAGTTGAACCCGGCGCCGTCGGTGTACGTGTCGCCGTCGTGCTTGAACGCCCCCGAGAAGGCCCCGATGATCTCGGCGTGCCAGCCCTCGGGGCAGAGCCGCCGGACGTCCAGGGTTCCCTTCCGGTCGTGGAGCATAACCCTGGCAACTCGGAATCCCTGCGACCGCGCGGCCTCCTCCAACGATTCGCGCAGCATGCGGAAGGCTCCAGCGTCCCGAATGAAAGTTCCTGGAGGCGGGGTCACCACCATCCGAATCGGACGGATTTTCCACTCCTCCGCCGGGGCGAACCGCTCTGCCGGTCGGGGGGACCTGACGCGGCGCCCCCGGCCGTGCGAGTCGTCCTCGGGATCGAACTCATCGAGGGCCGCGTCGCGGAGCGCGACGGCCTCTGGTGCCCCGAGGAGGGGGGCCAGGTCCTCCGTCACCCGCACGGCGGTGCGGTGGGCAACTCGGGCGAAGTCGGCGGGGCAGATGTCCTCGTTGCAGCTCGACCTGTACGAGATCACGTGGTGAGACCCGTTGCGCCGGTGGTGCCGGTGCCGCTGCTCGCCGCAGCTCTCCCTTCGCTTCTCCGCGGCCTGCCCCGGGAGCAGCACCGGCGCGGACCCGTCGGTCGGCTCGACGTATGGCGGCGGGTGCCACCGGCGCGGGCGGAAGCCGGGGTTGGCTGATCCGTAGAAGTTGCGCACGCGCGATTCGAGGGCCGGACCGAGCTGGTGCGACGGAGATGAGCACGAGCCGGTAGGCCGCCAGTGATCATGGAAGAACCAGAGCGCCTGGTCGATTGACGCCCCGTGCCCTTTCAACGTGAGCGCAACCGTCTGCAGCTCGTGATCGTGATCGCTCTCTTCCGGCGTACACCTATCCACAAGCCACGAGCACGAAGACTCCTGGAACGACCCCGCAGGCATGGCGGGGGCATCGGCCCCGGGCTCCTGCTCGTAGACCAGCGCCGGGTCTGGGACCATCAGCTCCTCGCGTATCTTGGGCACCACGAGCGGATCCCACAACCGCGGGTGCGGCGGCATCCGGAGTTCACGGACGCGCTTCTCGGGCAGGTGGAAGCCCGCCCAGGTGTAGGGGTACTCACGGGCGAGGTCGCCCCAGCAGTGGAGCTGGTGCCGGGACGTCCACCAGACGGTGGCCGGGTCCCACTTGATCGTGGCCCCGTCGGCGTCCACTACCTGCGTGGGGCGCCCGGTAAGGGTGGCCTCGACCTTGTAGCCGGCCATCCGCAGGACCTGACACCAGACGATCGTCCTTAGGCGGCGGGCCCCCGAGGCCGTCGTCCCCGACGGGAGCGTGATGTACACCGACACGTGGATGCCCTTGGAGCCGCTCTGGCACGCGGACGCCGGGATCTTGGCCCGACCGAGCGCGGCCAAGACTCGCCGGGTGTGCTCCCGGTTGACCGTGTACGAGGCGGCCTTGTCGCCGCTCTCCTTCGACGCGGGGGCCCCGACCTTGTCGACGAGCATGTCGCACTCGAACACCACCTCGTTCGGCAGCACGGTGCGCGTCCAAACCGGCCTGTGCTGGCAGCCGAGCTCCCGGCAAGCCGAGCCCCATCGGTGCCATGGGTCGCGCTCGAAGTGCTGGATCCACATCGGGTACCCCGGCGCGATCGGAATCAGTTGGGAGACGAACCGGTCCTGCTCACCACGGAGCGCGCTCGCGGTACGGGGGGTGAGAAGGTAGCGCGACTCGATCCGGAGTCGCTTCATCTGACCCTCGGTCGCTTCGGGGGGAAACTCGTAGCGCTCGGCGAGCTCGAAGTTCAGCGGGAGCAGGCGGTCGTCGGCCGGGCGCCCCTGCACGGCCACCGCCTCGGGAGCCTTCGGCCGCGCCGCACCGCCGGGCTTCCTCGCCGGATCGTCCCCCGGTCGCCACAGGACCCCTCCGGTCCTCCTGTCGCAGACCGTACCGTCGGGGTACTCGATTGTTGGGCCGAGGTTACGAACCGCCCGATCCAGCTCGGTCTCCGGATCGCTCACGACCCGGCCTCCGCGAGCAACGCGAGCAGCAGCTCGCACTCGAGCCGGAGATCCGCGCCGGTCTCGGCGGGCGTGCGGGGGTCCGCGCCTAGAGCGTCCTCGCAGGCGGAGAGCACGAACCGGAGCTGGGCGGTGATACCCAGCGGGAGCGTCACCGCGACCCTCGCTCGGTCGAGGTCATCGGGCCCGGCGCCGACCGCGGCGCCCCCCCGGGTGCGCGGTGGAGCAGCGTCAGGCAGGACCGGGCCCAGTCCGGAGCCCCGAAACGGAAGGGATTAGGTGTTTCAGGGGCAGCCGCTAGAGGGAATCGAACCCTCGACCTGCTGATTACAAATCAGCCGCTCTCCCGACTGAGCTATGGCGGCATCTGACGAGAGTTTGCCCGTCAACCGACACTCTGAGCCGCGCTCATAGCCTTCTCGAGG
>DASYZY010000205.1:0-10590 GCA_035945735.1 Thermoplasmata archaeon | reverse complement strand
AAGCTGGCCGAGCGGCCGCCTCGAACGGGGGAGGCGAGCTAGCGTGGGAGAGATACCCGAGGACCTCGGCGTGCGGGTCGAGGCCGTGCTGTTCGCCGCCGGTCATCCGCTCTCGGTCCGGGAGCTCGCCGCCACCCTCGGCGTCGAGGACACCACTGCCCTGCAGTCCGCCCTGCGCGCGCTCCAGAAGAGCTACGCCGGGCGCACGTCCGCCATCGAGCTCGCCCACGTCGGGGACCGCTACACGCTGCAGCTGCGCGAGGCGTACCTCGAGGCGGCGCGACCGGTCACCCCGACGGAGCTTCCCCCACGGACGATCAAGGCGCTGACGCTGATCGCCTACCACCAACCGCTCCTGCAGAGCCAGCTTGTCAAGATGCTCGGCGACAGCTCGTACGCCGAGGTGGCTCGGCTCCGTTCGGCGGGCCTGATACGGGCCGAGCCGAAGGGCTCGACCCTCGAGCTCGCGACAACGCGGGCCTTCGCGGAGTACTTCGGGCTCGCTTCCACCAAGCCGGAGGAGATCCGTAGGATCCTCGAGCAGAAGCTCGGCGTCCCGGCGCCACCCCCGCCTTCGGCGCCGAGCGCGCTCCCAGCGTCCCCCGCCGAGCCGGTGTCCGAGGCGCCGCCGGGAGACGACGGCGCGAGCTCGCGCGCGCTGGTCGAAGGTCTAGGGACGGGCTAGGCCCCTAGCAGCCGCCGTTCACGTAGATCTGGATCGTCTCGGCTCCGGCGCTCTTGTAAAACGTCGGCGAGCCGACGAAGCTGGCGGCGATGACCACGTTCCCGCAGGTATCGTCGGCCGGATGGTACGTGAAGCTGCACTTGCCCTTCGAGAGCGAGCAGGTGCTGTTGGTCAACGAGAGCGAGCCGGTGTTGCCATCGCTGACGGTGACCTTTCCGGTTGGGTAGCGTGAGGCGTTCCAGCCGTTCGTGACCGTCACGGTGCAGCTCACCTTCGCCCCGGGCGAGGTGAAGGTGGGAGAGCAGGCGACCGAGGTCGAGGTGATCGCGGCGACGGTGAAGTGGACCACGATCGTCCCGTTGTCCGTCGTGTAGGTGTAGGTGCACCCGCCGCCCCGGCCGCTGTGTCCGTGGCAGGTGACGGTGAAGTTCGTGTTCGTCGTCCCGTAGACCACGTGGCCAGAGTTGACGTCGGTGCCGAGGAAGTTGCCGACGGTCCAGTAGGTGTAGGTGCCGGTGAGCTTCGCGATGTACGCCGTGTAGGTCAGATTGTGAGAGGCCTTCTTCTCGCCGGGAAGCTGGAGCGCCATCAGCGCGGGCCCCGAGTAGCTGGCCGTGACGTTGGCCCACCCGGTGCCCTTGGAGGTGTTGAAGGCGTAGGTGCAGACGACCGTCGACTTGCAGATCACCACCTTACCCGAGACGGGAAGCGGTAGCGAGCCGGCGAGCGCCCCGCTGCGGGAGGCGTCGAGCGCGTGTCCGGAGGCCATCGGGACGAACGTGGCGAGCGCGAGCACGAGGGGGAGCGCCAGGACCAGTTGCCGCAGCCGCATCGCCCCCTGACCGTGGAACCGGTTCATAACCCTGCCCTCCGGAATCTACGGAACTGGCCGCGCTGAAACCCGCGATCCGGGGTGCTCCCGTGGGCCTGGGTCTTGGGGGTACGGGCGCCCCCGAGTCCGGCAAAGGTTAGAAGCCGGCGGCGGAATCGACGGCGCGCCCATGCAGAAGGCCGCCGGGGAGTGCGTCTTCTGCGACATCGCGGCGCGCCGCTCTCCGGCCCACATTGTCTACGAGGACGCCGATTCGATGGCCTTCCTCGATCTGTTCCCGTTCACGCGCGGCCACCTGCTCGTGGTCCCGAAGCAGCACGTCGACCGGTTGGTCGACCTTCCCTCGTCGGCGTACTCCGGTCTGATGACGGCCCTCGCCATGGCCTGCCGACGGGTCGAGCGTCTGACGCCGCACTACAACATCGCCTCGAACCAGGGCGAGCTCGCCGGCCAGATCGTCTTCCACCTCCACTTTCACGTCATCCCGCGCTACGGCGGGCCTAACCCCTTCCACGACAAGCCCCGGGGTCGTCTCGACGATGGCGAGGCCCGCGAGCTCCTGGGCAGCCTAGGGGCGTAGCCCCCACACCTCCCCCGATTCAGCGCCCGGACGTCGAGCCCGCCCGTCGGCGCAGCGTTCATGCCCGCGTACGCCTCCGGGAGGAGACGTGGCGCGGGGAGCTCTTCGCCCACCGGCCGTCGCCGGTCAGTTCTACCCCAGCGATGCGGTGGAGTTGACCCAGCTCCTGGAGGGCTGTTTCACCGGGCGTCGCGGTCCAGGGCGGCTCCCCCCACCGCATCGCTCGAGCGAACGGCACCTGCGTGCCCTGATCGTGCCCCACGCCGGGTGGATCTATTCCGGGGAGATCGCGGCCCACGCGTACTCCGCCCTCGCGGCCGACCGCGCCCCTGAGGTCGTGCTGCTGCTCGGAGTCAACCATCGGGGTCGCGGTGCTCCCGCCGCCCTGGCGTCGCTCGGGTGGGAGACGCCCATCGGGCCTATCGCGACCGATGCCGCTCTGCTGAGCGCGCTCCGCCGTGCGCCCATCGAGGTGGACGATCGAGCCCATGCGAGCGAGCACTCGCTCGAGGTCCAGATGCCGTTCCTCGACTACGTGCTGCCGAAACCCTCGGTCGTCGGGCTCTCGGTGAGCTGGGGGTCGCTCGGCTTCCTGACCGAGGTCGCCGCGGTCGTCCGTCGAGCGCTGCGCGGCCGGGATGTACTGCTCGTCGCCTCCACGGACTTCTCCCACTATGTGCCGCCCGAGATGGCCCAGCGGCTCGACCGGCGGGCCCTCGACGCCATCGCCACGCGGCAGGCCGAGACGTTGTACGACACCGTGCGCTCCTACGACATCTCCATGTGCGGGGTGGCCCCGACCACAGTCCTCCTCTCGGCCCTCGAAGAGGAGCCGCTCGAGGTCCGTGAGCTCCGCTGGGGTCACTCCGGCGAAGCGGAGCCGATGGCCGATGTCGTGGGCTACGCCTCGCTGCTGCTGGAGTCGGCGACTCCGCTGTAATCGATCCCCCGGCTAGCGGGCGGCCAGCTTCTCGAAGACGAACGGCAGAATCCCGCCGGCCCGGTAGTACTCGAGCTCGGTCGCCGAGTCGATCCGGAGGACCCCGGGAAGCACCGTCTCGGCGCCGGCCTCGGGTCCGGCGACCAGCTCGGCCTCGATCCGAGGGGCGAGCGGACCGCCGCCCTTCGTACGCAGGGTGAAGCTCTCGCGCCCGGTGAGACCGGCCTTCTTCCAGCCGGTGCCGGGGGCGAACTCGAACGGCAGGACGCCCATCCCGACGAGATTGCTCCGGTGGATCCGCTCGAAGCCCTCGGCGGCGATCGCGCGCACCCCGAGGAGGGCGGGTCCCTTGGCCGCCCAGTCGCGCGAGCTGCCTTGGCCGTAGCTCGCACCGGCGAGCACGACGAGCGGCCGACCCTCGGCGCGATAGCGCTCGGCGGCGTCGTAGACGCTCATCAGGGCGTTGGAGGGCACATGCGTGGTGTAGCCTCCTTCTTTCGGCTGGGCCAGCGCATTGCGCAGCCGGATGTTCGCGAAGGTGCCCCGGACCATCACCTCGTGGTTGCCCCGGCGTGCCCCGTAGGTGTTGAACTCCGCCGGTGCGACGCCGAGTCCGCTCAGATACTGTCCGGCAGGACTCTCGGCTGGGATCTCGCCGGCCGGCGAGATGTGGTCGGTCGAGACCCGGTCGCCGAGGGCCAGGAGCGCCCGCGCTCCTGCGACGAGGAGCGGGCCGGTCGCCGGTGCCGGCGGCGGGGCGCTGAGGTAGGGAGGCTCGCGCAGGTAGCTCGAGCCGGTCTCCCACGGGTAGAGCGGTCCCGTCGGCGCGTCCAGCTGTTCCCAGTGGGCATCGCCGACGGTGATGGCGCCGTACCGGTCCCGGAACATCGCCGGATCGAGGCTGGCATCGAGGATCCGGTGGATCTCCTCGCGCGAGGGCCACAGGTCGGAAAGCCGCACCGGCGTGCCGTTCGCCGAGTGACCGAGCGGCTCCCGGGCGAGGTCCACGTCCATGCGTCCGGCGAGCGCGTACGCGACGACGAGCATGGGGCTCATCAGGTAGTTCGCTCGCACGAGGTTGTGGATCCGGGCCTCGAAGTTCCGGTTACCGGAGAGGACCGCCGCGACGTAGGCGTCCTTCTCGCGCACCGCCTTCTCGACGGGCGGCGGCAGTGGTCCGGCGTTGCCGATGCAGGTCGTGCAGCCATATCCCACGAGTGAAAAACCGAGCTGCGAGAGCGGGGCGAGGAGCCCGGCGCGCTCGAGGTAGGCGGTCACCACCTTCGATCCCGGGGCGAGCGAGGTCTTCACGTAGCTCGGGACGTGGAGCCCTCTTTCCACGGCGCGCTGGGCGATGAGGCCGGCCCCGACCATCACCGAGGGGTTGGACGTGTTCGTGCAGCTCGTGATCGCGGCGATGACGACCGAGCCATCGCTCACGTGCGGGTCGGCCGCGGCCGCCGGCGCCTCCGAGTTGTGGTTGAGCTTCACCGTCATCGGGTGGAGCGGATCGTCGCCCGGCTCGGCCGGGCTCGCCGCGACGGGGGGCGCGTGCTCCTTGCGGTAGGCGGCCAGCCCCGCCTGGAACGACGCCGGCGCCTCGGAGAGCGGCACGCTCTCTTCGGGGTTGCGCGGGCCCGAGACCGTAGGGACGATCGAGCCCAGGTCGAGCTCGAGCCGCTCGTCGAACTCGATCGACTCGGCGCCGTCGGTCGACCACAGGCCCATCCGCTGGGCGTACGCCTTCACCAGCGCGACCCGCTCGGCGGGACGGCCCGTGGCGGTCAGGTAGCGCACGGTCTGGGCATCGATGGGGAAGAGCGCGGCCGTGGCCCCGTACTCGGGGCACATGTTCGAGATCGTCGCCCGGTCCGCCACCGAGAGCGAGGCGAGACCGGGGCCGTAGAACTCGACGAACTTGTCGACCACGCCGTGCTCGCGCAGCTTACGCGTGATCGTGAGGACGAGATCGGTCGCCGTGGCCCCCACGGCGAGCTCACCGTGGAGGCGGACGCCCACGACCCGGGGCGGGGCGAGGAAGAACGGCTCGCCGAGCATGACCGCCTCGGCCTCGATGCCGCCGACGCCCCAGCCGAGCACCCCGAGGCCGTTGACCATCGTGGTGTGCGAGTCGGTGCCGATGAGGGAGTCGGGGTAGGCGACCCGGTCCGGCCCCTCGCCCTCGTTCGTCACGACGCTGGCGATGTACTCGAGGTTGACCTGGTGGACGATCCCGTTCCCCGGGGGGACCACGCGGAACTTCTCGTACGCGGAGCGGGCCCAGCGGAGGAGGCGGTACCGCTCCGAGTTGCGCTCGTACTCGTGATCGAGGTTGATGAGGAGCGAGCGCGGCGAGGCGAAGCTGTCGACCTGGACGGAGTGATCGACGACGAGGTCCACGGGCAGGACGGGGTTCACGGTCTCCGGGTCCAGCCCCCGGGCACGGGCCGCCGACCGGATGGCCGTCAGGTCGACGACGACCGGCACGCCGGTGAAATCCTGGAGCAGGACGCGGGCGGGGTAGAACGGGTGCTCCCGCTCGCCCTCCCCGGAGCCGCCGTGGGCGAGCTGACGCGCCTGCGCCGCGTCGGCCGCCCCCCCGCTACCGCGCCGGAGCAGGCTTTCCAGCAGGATGCGCACGGTACGGGGTCGGGCGGCCAGACGCTCTCGGTCGACGCCCGGCAGGCGGTCCGGCGGGAAGATGCGGTACGGGCGACCGTCGACCTCGAGGACCTCGGAGACACCGAAGGGGTCGCGCGCGCTCATGCCGCCGACAGGCGAGTGGGTGGATTTGACGCGAGCGACCGGTCCGGTCCCCGGCGGAGCTAAAGAACCCGCCCCGCTCCCCCCCGCGGGCCGGGATGATCCTCAGCGACGTCGGGATCCGGGAGGCGCTCCGCCGGAAGGAGATCGTCATCCGCCCGTTCCGCCCCGACTGCCTCGGTTCGAACAGCTACGACGTGCACCTGGGCCCGTATCTGGCCGTCTACACCGACGGCGCGCTCGATGCGCGACGGCCGGGCCCGGTCTCGGAGTTCCTCATCCCGAAGGAGGGGTTCGTGCTCGTCCCGGGCCAGCTCTACCTCGGCGTCACCGAGGAGTACACCGAGACCCACCGGCACGTCCCGTTCCTGGAGGGGAAGTCGAGCGTCGGTCGGCTCGGGATCGATATCCACTCGACGGCCGGCAAGGGGGACGTGGGCTTCTGCAACTACTGGACGCTCGAGATGTCGGTCAAGCTGCCGGTCCGCATCTACGCCGGTATGCCGATCGGCCAGCTCATCTACTTCGAGGTGGCCGGGCGGGTCGAGCGCCCGTACAACCGCAAGCCCTCGGCGAAGTACCGGGCGGTGAGCGCGCACCCGACCCCCTCGCAGATGTTCCGGAACTTCAAGCGCCGCCGCTAGCGAGCGTTCCCTCGCCGGTTCGGTACGGTTATCGGCGCCGTCGGGGTCGCACCTTCTCGTGGAGAGCTACTCGGTCACCGTGCGCTGGACCGGGAACCTGGGGGAGGGCACCCGAGAGTATCGGGGCTACTCCCGGGCCCACGTGCTCGAATTCCCCGACAAGCCGCCGATCCTGGCCAGCTCGGGGATGGGCGCCCGGGTCGATCCGCATCGGGTGAATCCCGAGGAGCTCCTCGTCGGCGCCCTGGCGTCATGCCACATGCTGTGGTACCTGCATCTCTGCGCCGAGGCCGGCGTGGTGGTGGTGGAGTATAGCGACCGAGCTTCCGGAGAGCTGGAGCTCTCGGCCGACGGCACCGGTCGATTCGCCCGGGCGACGCTCCGGCCTCGCGTCGTCGTCGCCACCGGCGATCCCGACATCGCCGCCCGTCTCCACGTGGAGGCGCACCGCCGATGCTTCATCGCTAGCTCCGTGAACTTCCCGGTCGGAATCGAGCCGACGATCGAGACGACGACGTAGCCGAGAGGCAGGACGTACTTCTCCCGCCGGGCTACCGGCGGGGGCCCGGCGCCGGCCCCCCCGAGTGGAAGTAGAAGGCCGGGTGGTGGGGCCGCGCGCGCTGGCGGCGCCCGAGCGGGTCCACATCGGAGGCGGCCGTCTCCGGGTGCACGTTGACCTGGTTGAGGGAGAACCGGCGGGCGAGGTAGCCCTCGCTGGCCCGGAGCAATGCGAGCTCGTCGACCGGATGCCACTCGGTGGACGGTTCGCTCCGAACGCGCTCGGCGTTCTTGGCGAGGTACGGGCCGATCTCCTCCCGGCCGGCCGCCAGCGAGGGCTCCCGCTCGGCGCGGGCGAGGATCTCGCGCGTCCGCTCCGACGGAGAAGCGGTCGACTGCCGGACCCACTCGTCGACCGTCCGCTTCCACGGTGCGGCGACGTAGAAGGTCAGGGCCGTCGGCGGACTACCCTTCGCGAGGAGCGGACGGAGGGCGCTCTGGAGGTCCTCCTCGACCGCCAGCAGGTAGGCCTCGCGCACCCGGGCCGTGGGGTTCTCGGCCAGCTCGGTGGGCCGAGGATAGCTCTGGGTCGCGACCAGGGGGACTCCCTCGGCGCGCGCGAGCTCTTCGGCGAGGTGGGGTGTGATCGGCGATAGGAGCCGCAGCGCCGTTCGCCCGATCCTCTCCAGCGCCGGACCCGGTTCTCCGCCCCGGGCGGTGTAGCGGCGCAGCAGCGCCGGCAGGGCGTAGTAGACGCGCTGAGCGACCTGCCGGAGGTCCCGCTGCTCCCAGGCCTCCTCGATCTCGTGCAGAAGCGTATGGACCGCATCTTCGAGCCAGGCCTCGAGCTCCGCCGGCCCGCCACCCCCGCCGGCCACGGCGGCCCGCAGGAGCCGCTCGACATCGATCAGGCGGTCGCGGGCCTCGTCCAGCCGCCCCGGATCCCAGGCGAAATCCTGGTCGGCGGAGGCCGAGACGATGTGGTATAGGCGCAACGCGTCGGCGCCCCACCGGTCGGCGGCGTCCGCGATCGGGGGCATCGTGCCGCCCTTGACGCCGGTCTCCTTCTTCGAGATCTTGGTGCCCGAGGCCCCGACGAGCCACCAGTGGACGAGGAGCCCTCGGGGCTGCCGTTCCGGCGGCAGGAGCTTGGCGTGGGTGAACAGGAAGGCCGGGAAATGGACCCGCTTGTGCTCCTTGCCCCCGACATTGAGGTCGAGCGGGTACCAGTACTCGAACTCCGCCCGAAGCTC
Organism: Thermoplasmata archaeon; assembly: GCA_035945735.1. Classification (GTDB taxonomy): domain Archaea; phylum Thermoplasmatota; class Thermoplasmata; order Lutacidiplasmatales; family UBA184; genus JAKIVR01. The sequence continues at coordinate 2,395 of DASYZY010000205.1, read as the reverse complement.
CCGGAGCAGCTCGGGAGCCACCGACGGCTCGCCGGCGCCGACGCCCAGGAACACGTAGTCGAACAGCGCGGGTGTGAGCTGCGCGAGGGAGAGCCGACCGTCGGCGACGAAGCGCCGCACGACGAAGTAGGCCGGGTAGAACGTCGAGTCCGCGATGGGCTCGATGATCCAGCTCGGGTCGGAGGGCAGCGGTGTGCCGAGCCAGCGGCCCCGGCGCGCGCACGGGCGGTCCTCGAACCAGTCGATCACGCCGGGCAGCTCGCGGGCGTACGCGTCGGGCGAGACAACGATCGATGCGAGCGCGGCCTTCGTGGCGTTCTTCCACTCGGCGTCGCTGTAGCGCAGGAACCACTGCCCGGTGAGCTTACGGAGCACCACCGCGTGTCCGTTTCGACAGATGACCGGCTTCGAGAACTCCTCGAGAGCGAGGCCGGTACCGGCGGCATCGAAGGAGCGCTCCAGGCGCTCCCGGGCCTCGGCGACCGCGATCGGGGCGAAGACCGCCGGGAGCATCTTGCCTCGACTGAGCTCGAGCCGGTAGAGCCGCTCGGTGGCCTCCTCGAGCGCCTCCCGGTCGGCGAGGCTGCGCGCCCCGGTCGCCCGGGCCGCGCGTTCCGCCGGCGATCCGGTGCCGGCGCGGAGCTTCCGCTCGGATTCGGTGAGCCCGGCCTCCTCGGCGACGTAGATGATCTCCCGGATCGAGGGAATCTTGGCCCGCGCTTCGGGCGCGAGCGCCTGCACGGCGAGCCAGTCGGCCGGCGCGTGGGCCGGGACCGACATGACCACGCCCGTGCCCCGATCGGGTTCGACAACAGCGCTGGCGAGCACGGGCACCTCGAGGTGGGTGAACGGGACGCGCACGGTGCGTCCGACCAAACCGGAGATCGGCTCCTCCTTCCCCAGATGCCCGCCGTGCTGCTCGACGAGCCGGGCGCCGCCCGCCGCGCTCACGAGGAAGTTCCGTTCGCCGTGGTGCCACACCACGAGCGGAACGGACTCGGGCACCCACAGGTTGGTCACCCCGTACACGGTCTCGGGCCGAAGAGTAGCGGCGAGCAGCTCCCGACCATCCTCCAGCGAGAACGGGATGGTGGTGTAGCGGACGACCTCGGCGTCCCCGCCGCTCGAGAGGTCGGTCTCGGACGGGTCGACCGAGACCGGACCGCAGATCGGGCAGACGCTGGCGAGGTACGGTCCCTGGCGGAGAGCGCCGCGGTCCGCCAGCCGCGCGAACTGCCACTGGATGAACGCCTGGTAATCCGGGTCGATCGTGGTCACGTACGCGCTCTCGTCGAGCAGGAACCCCATCCGGCGGTAGATGCCGAGATACAGCTGGCCGAGGAACCGGGCGGCCGCCTCCGGTTCCTCGATCCGAGCGAGCGCGTCGCCGCGGATCTGGGCGGATTCGAGCTGCGCCAGCAGAACCGGATCGCGGTCGCGGACGCGCTGGGCGAAGGTGACGGAGGGGAGGCCCGAGGCGTGCGTGCCCGTCGGGAAGAACACCTGCTTGCCGCGCATCCGCTCGTACCGGACGAGGCTGTCGGCCAGCACCAGCCCTCGCAGATGCCCGAGGTGAAGGAGCCCGCTCGATCCCGGATAGGCGACGATCGCGAAGAACTTCTCGCGCGCCGGGTCCCGGACAGCCCGCGCGAGTTGGGCGGAGCGCCAGCGCTCCTGCCACTCGAGCTCGCTCGCCGGGTCCATCCGAGCGTGGAGACCGGGCAGCGTATTTCAGGGGGCGCCGCCGCCGGCGTGCGCCGAAGAGGCCATGAGCGCTTCCCGCGCTCCTTCGGCCGTGCGCATCATCGAGGTCTTCCACTCGCTCCAAGGGGAGGGGCCGCTCGCCGGCCTCCGGACCTCCTTCATCCGGACGGCGCGGTGCAATCTGCGCTGCAGCTGGTGCGACAGCGCGTACACCTTCGGGCCGGGTATCGAACGGACGATCCCCTCGCTGATCGCCGAAGTACGGCGCCACCGGACGCGGGAGGTCTGCCTCACCGGCGGCGAACCCCTGCTCCAACGCGAATCGGTCGAACTCGTCCGCGCCCTCAGTGGGGCCGGCTACCGGGTGCTGATCGAGACCGGCGGCTCGCTCGACGTGACCCCGTACCTCCGGATCCCGCGCACGGTCCTCAGCGTGGACGTGAAGTGCCCATCGTCGAAGATGCAGACGCACAATCGATGGGCCAACCTGCCGCTCCTCCGACCGGGGGACGTCGAGAAGTTCGTCCTGAACGACCTCGTCGACTACCGGTACGCCCGCCGGGTGCTGCGCGAGCACCCGAGCCGCGCACAGACGGTGTTCCAGCCGGTCTGGGGGAGCGACGCGGGACGGCTCGCCGACCGGGTGCTCGCCGACCACCTCGACGTGCGGTTCTCGCTCCAGGAGCACAAG
>DASYZY010000204.1:0-9348 GCA_035945735.1 Thermoplasmata archaeon | reverse complement strand
GGTCCCCCGTCGCGCGCACGGCGAACCAGGCTCCCAGCGCGGCCACGGGGATCCCGAGCAGTCCCAGCGGCGCCGGGTACGTGCCCGTCGCCAGTACCGTGAACCCCAAGGTGAACACCGGTATGGCCGCCATCAATAGCGCCGGCAGCGTGAGGCCGGCCTTCCGGATCGCCCGGAAGTACAGCTCCGGTCCTATCAAGAACGTCACGACGCCGCAAATCCCAAGCAGGAGCAGGGGCGTCGGCCCGATCCAGAGGCCGGCCCAGCCGCCGGGGGAAAGCGGGGCCAGGAGGAACGAGACGCCGGCGGCGCCGAGGGCGGCCCCCCCGGCGACCGAGCTGATGGGATGGTCGCGGTTCGCCCCGGCCGCGCTCACGAAGTAGACCGCCAGGATGAACGGGAGCGCCAGCGCGCCGAGGACCAGGAACCCGGCCAGTGGCTCGGCCGAGCCTCCCTGCAGGATGGTCAAGCTCGCCCCCGAGGCGCTGAGCCCCATGCCGAGGAGGAAGCCCGGGCTCGCCAGCAGTCCGCGCCCTTCCCCGACGACCGCGCGGGCCAGCAACGGGGTGAGGATCACGTCGCCCACGAGGGAGAGGAGCGCCGAGTCGATCGGGCCCCCCGAAAGTGCGATGCCGAGGACGAGGGCTTGCGTCGCGTAGAAGAGCAGCACCCGGATCCAGGTCCAGGCCTCGCCGAAGGCGCCGATCAGTCGCGGCAGCTCGCCGCGGGCGTACGCCCAGATCCCGTACGCTACTCCCCCGACCAGGAACGGCCAGGCCATGAGCGCGCTGAACGAGATCGTGCCCTTGAGCTCCAGAATGAACAGGTAGTAGCTCGCCCAGAGGAACGCCGCCAGCAGCGCGAACGCGACCGCCTGCGGGCGCCGCTGGAGCGCGGCCGGGGCCGGGGGGGGTCGCTCACCCATACCCCTCGAAGGAGAGTCCGAGCTGTGGGAGGCTCACGCCCGAGCCACGGACCACGGTGCCCAGCCGCACCGGGTCCCGGGTTCCCTGCGCCCGCCAGCGGCGGAGCAGCACGCGGCGAAGCGCCGGCCGGCAGGCGACGACGAAGCCGATGCCCATGTTGAACGTCTGGTACATCTCGCGAGGAGCGACCGAGCCGGACTCCGCGAGGAAGCGAAAGAGCGACGGGGGCTCGGGCCAGCCGTCGAGTCGGAACTCGACGTGAGGGTGCAACCGGGACAGGTTCCGCACGCCTCCGCCGCTGATGTGGGCGAGGCCGGTCACGCCCCGTAGGTCGGCGATCGCTTCGACGGCCGGCACGTAGCAGCGGGTCGGCGCGAGCAGCTCGATCCCCAACGGTCGACGGCCCGCCGGTCGCGGGAGCCGCAACGCGAGCCGGCGCTCGCGCACGATCCGCCGGGCGAGCGTCAGACCGTTGGCGTGCAGCCCGCTCGAGGGCAGCCCCCACAGCTCGTCCCCCGGGCGGATACCGGCGCCGGTGATCGGATGCCGTCCTCGCGGGTAGAAGCCGAGGGCCGTGGCTCCGAGGTCGACTCCCTGGACCAGTTCGGGGACGACGGCCGTCTCGCCTCCGAGCAGCGAGCAGCCGGCCGCGCGAAGACCCCGGCGGAGCCCCCGGCCGATCGAGGCCAGGGTGGCCGGGTCGGGACGGCCGAGGGAGATCGTGTCGACGAGCGCGGACGGGCGGGCGCCCACCGCGGCCAGATCGTTGACGTTGATGGCGACGACGTCCTCGCCCACCTCCTCCCACCGGCCCATCTCCTGGGCGAGCAGCCCCTTGGTGCCGATCGTATCGGTCGTCAGCGCGAGCGTCTCGCGGCCGATCCGTACGAGCCCGGCGTAGTGGCCCGCGAGTTCGAGCGGGCGGCCGCTCGACGCGGGCGCCCGGTACCTGCCGGTCCGAAGCAGGGCGGCCAACGCCTCCGCCACAGCGCTTCGGCTCACCCCCGCTCGGGCGTAGCTCCACGCTGACGCTCGGCGCCGAGGCACACCGCTCCGAGCGGGCCACGGGCAAAACGCTGGCGGGCGGCGACCTCTAATGGACGGCCGTCCGTCGGCCCGCGGATGCCGAGCCGAGGGCGCCACCGGCGCACCCAGCCACCGGCACCGCCGGAACCGTCGATCGTGCTCGCGGGCCGAGCGCTCCAACGCGGGGTGCTCCGCCCGCTCGAGATCGGGTTGGACGACTCCGGGTGTATCGTCGCGCTCGGACGCAACCTCCGCGGAGGCCGGCGTCACGATGTGGGGGACGCCGTGCTCCTGCCGTCGGCGGTGGACCTCCACGTGCACTTCCGAAGTCCGGACACTCCGGTAGGCGGAGAGTCGTGGGCACGGGGCACCGTACAAGCCGCACTCGGCGGAGTGGGCGTAGCCGCCGAGATGCCGAACGGGGAGCACCCGATCACCACGAGAGATCGGCTCGAGGAGCAGCAGAGCCGAGGTCGCGGCCGACTCGCCATCGACCTGCTCCTGTACGGAGCGCTCCACCGGCTGGAGACGATTCCTCAGCTCGCGCGACGTGCCGGTGCGTTCAAGCTCTACCTTTCCCCCACGATGGGCCTGGATCCCCCGACCGATCGCGCCGAGGTGGCCCGACTCCTCGGCGCCGCCGCCGCGACGGGACTCGCAGTCACGGTGCACGCCGAGGATCCGACGCTGTTCCGTACTCCGGAGACTGCGCTGGACCCGGTGGACTGGGACGGATCCCGGCCGCTCGCCTCCGAGGCCGCCGCCGTGGAGGAGGTGCTCGCCGCGGCCCCGCCCGCCCTTCGCCTCCACTTCGCCCACGTCAGCGGGCCGGACGCCGCGGCGAAGATCCGCTCGGCCGGCCACTCCTTCGAGTGCACGCCGCAGCACCTCCTGCTCTCCGCCCGCCGGAACGGCGGTTCCTGGGAGAAGGTGAACCCGCCGCTCCGGGACGAGGCCACGCGCGCCGGCCTGCACGATCTCTTCGCCCGCGGTCAGGTCCCGTGCCTGGCGAGCGACCACGCGCCGCACGAGCTCTCGGAGAAGGAGCGCCCGTTCGCGGCGGCGCCCTCGGGGATGCCCGGCGTCGGCACCTCGCTCCCCCTGTTCCTCGAGCGCGTGCGATCCGGCGACCTGCCGCTGGCGGTGCTCGTCGCGGCCGCGGCGGACCGACCGGCCCGCTGGCTCGGCCTGCCGATGGGCCGGCTCATGATCGGTCACCGTCCCGGGATCGTCGTGGTCGACTTTCGCCGACGGGATCGGTTCCAGGCCCGGCGCTGGCCGGACTCGTGCGGCTGGAGCCCGTTCGAAGGGCGGGAGATGATCTTCCCGGTCGAGCACTGGAAGGCCGGTGAGCGGATCGTGGAGGGGGGAGAGTACACGGGACGGCCGACCGGCTCCTTCCTTCGTCCGGAGTACGCCGGACCACACCCCGGCACGGCTCCGGCCTCCGAGTAAGTAAGCTTCTAATCCGTCCGGTGGCCGAACGGGCCGTCATGGCCGAAGTGGTCGTCGCCGGCACCGACGTCTGGAAGGTCTACGGGTCGGGGGAGACCCAGGTCGCCGCGCTCCAAGGGGTCAACATCGAGGTGCGGCGGGGCGAGATGGTCGCCGTGATGGGCTCCTCGGGCTGCGGCAAGACGACCTTCCTGAACTGCTTCAGCGGCCTCGACGACATCGACCGGGGCAAGATCACGCTCGAGGGCGTCGACATCCACGCGATGAACGACAACGCCAAGAGCGACTACCGCGCGCGCCGCACCGGCTTCGTGTTCCAATCCTACAATCTCCTACCGGTCCTCACTGCCGTCGAGAACGTGGAGCTACCGTTGCTGGTCAGCGGTACCAAGCCGAAGGAGGCGCGGGCCATCGCCGCCTCCATGCTCGGCGAGCTGGGCCTGGGAGAGCGGCTCGCCCACTTTCCCTCGCAGCTCTCGGGCGGACAGCAGCAGCGGGTCTCGCTCGCCCGCGCCCTCGTGGCCAAGCCGGCCATCGTCTGGGCCGACGAGCCGACCGGCAACCTCGACGAGGAGGGCTCGCGGCAGGTGACGACGCTGCTCCGGGACCTGAACCAGAAGCACGGGCAGACGATCCTCGTCGTGACCCACGACCCCGAGGTGGCCCGGGCCTGCGACCGCACCCTGCACATGCGCGACGGCAAGTTCGAGACCTAGATCGCCGGAGGGGCTCATGGCAAGCGCCGTTTCTCTGCTGGTCCTCATCGTCCTGGTCATCGTCGCCGTCTCGGCGGTGCTGGCCTGGCGGCACCGGACCGTCTTCCGGATCGCCACGCGCAACCTGCGCCGCGGCCGAGGTCGGACGGTGCTCGTGGTCCTCGGGTTGCTGATCGGCACCGCGATCATCTCCGGCAGCCTGGTCATCGGCGACACGGTCAGCGCCGTCGACGTCCACTTCGCGTACGTGACGTACGGGTTCGTCGATGAGGGACTGTTCAACCAGAGCGCGGGATCGAGCACCTACGCGCCGTACTCCTTCTCGGTCTACACGGGACTTTCCAATGCGAGCGTCTCGGATCGCCAGATCGCCGGTGTCACCCCGATGGTCATCGCCTCCGGTGGGATCTACGATCGGGCGACCCAGATCCCGCAGACCAGCCTGAACTTCGTCGGAGCGCTGCCGACCCCGTCGAGTCCGCTCGGCAGCTTCCTGGCCGATAACGGGACCTCGCTGAACGGGCCGGGCCCCGGCGGCCTCTACCTCGACGACCTCTCGGCCTCCGACGTCAACGCCCATGTCGGCGACTCCGTCGTGGTGGCCGGGGCGACGCGGGCCACGCTCACGGTCCAGGCGATCGTCCAAGACACCCAGCGAGGCGGCTTCCTCGGAGGCGAGAGCGTCTTCCTCGACCTGCCGACGGCCGAGGCGATCCAGAACACCAGCGGCCGGATCAACTTCATCGCCGTGACCAACGCCGGCTCGGTCAGCGCCGGCGTCGCGCTGACCGGCAGCGTGAGCACGTTCCTCAACGCCACCCTGCCCACGCTCGGCCCCGCCGCGCGGGGCGTGACCGTCCACGCGCTGCTGCAGAACGCGGTGAACGCCGCCGCCAATGGCGGGAGCTCGTTCGAGACGCTGCTGCTCGTGCTCGGCCTGTTCTCGATCGTGGCCGGCGTGATGCTGATCGTCGGGATCTTCGTGACGCTCGCCGAGGAACGCAAGGGCGAGATGGGGATGCTCCGGGCCATCGGCCTGCGTCGGCGCGAGCTCGTCTACGCCTACTACTTCGAGGGGCTGTTCTACGCCTTCGGCAGCGCGCTCGTCGGTACGTTCGTCGGTGTGGGGGTCGGCTACGCCCTGATCTACGCCTTCTCGACCCTGGTGACGAGCTCGAGCAGCGTCTCCGCGGCGATCATCGCCTCGTTCACGGTCTCGGGCACGAGCCTGTCCATCGCCTTCGGCGTCGGCTTCCTCCTCACGCTGATCACCATCATCGGCGCGAGCTATCGCGCCGGCCGGCTCAACATCGTCCGCGCCATCCGCAGCGTGCCCGAGCCTCCGCCGTCGATCCGGCTGTACTCGAAGCTGGCCTACCTCGGCGCCGTACTCGCCGTCCTCGGCGGCCTGCTGTTCGCGGCCACCTACCGGGGCAGCACCGACATCTCCGAGCCGCTCATCGGCGGCCTCTTCATCCTCCTCGGCGCCACGCTGGTGGCGACGCGCTTCGTGCGCAACCGGATCGCCTTCAGCGCAGGGGCGCTCGCGATCCTCCTCTGGATGGGGTACGACCCGCTGCACCGGCTGCTGCTGGGATCGCAGCACGGGGGCTCGATCTTCGTGATCTTCGTGGAGGGCATCAGCCTGGTCGTCGCCGCGGTCCTCCTGTACATCTTCAACGCCTCGACCATCGTCGCCGGCGTCTCCCGCCTCCTCCGGAGCCGGCCCAGCGCGATCTCGGTCGCGCGGATCGGGCTATCCTACCCCAGCCGGCGGCCGTTCCGGACCGCGATCAACCTGATCATCTTCGCCCTGGTCCTGTTCACGATCGTCGCCGTCGCCAGCTTCGGCAGCTCGGTCGAGGCCGACCTGAACACGATCATCCAGGCCGAGAGCGGCGGCTACACGCTGGCGGGCTTCTCGCCCCAGCCGATCCCGAACCTGCCCGGCCAGATCGCCGCCAACAGCTCGCTGTCGAGCTTCTACTCCAACGTGGTGCCGATCGACAGCGGCGGGGCGGCGCTCAACTGGTCCGGGCTATCGCAGAGCTGGACCGACTCGGTCTATGCGGCGCCCACCAACGCGAGCCCGTCGTCCAACTTCTACTCGACCAACCAGTACAACTTCTCGGCGACGCTCGACGGCTGGTCCACGGGCCAGGTCTGGTCGGCGCTCCAGAGCAACCAATCGGTCGCCGTCGTGGACGGGGGCTACTCCAGCGCCGGCGGCGGATTCGGCCCCGGCGGCCATCCCTTCCTGTCGACGGGCACGGTGCTCCACCTCACCAACGCCACCGGCGCCTCGCGCTCGGTCACCGTCGTCGCGATCATGGCCCAGACCTTCATCGCCGGCGTCTGGGTCAACCCGGCGACCGCCCGGGCCCTGGGCATCGACCAGCCCAACGCGTTCCTGCTGAAAGTGGCCCCCGGCCAGGACGCCACGACCGCCGCGCAGCAGACCAAGCGGGCGTTCTTCGCTTTCGGTCTCGTGCTGATCAGCTTCGCCGATATCCTGCGGACGTCGATCCAGACCACGGTGGCGATCATCAACCTGCTCCAGGTGTTCGTGGGCCTCGGCCTCGCCGTCGGCATCGCGGCGATCGGGCTCGTCGCCTTCCGCGCGGTCGTGGAGCGGCGGGCCGAGATCGGCATGCTCCGGGCGGTGGGCTTCCGCCAGCGGGGGATCTTCTCGGTCTTCCTGCTCGAGTACTCCTACGTCGCGCTGCTGGGCATCCTCATCGGCACCAGCCTCGGCATCCTGCTGATCTACGACGCAACGACCGCGAGCACGAGCGGCTCGACGGGCGGCCTCTCGCTCGTCTTCGCGCCGCCCTGGCACGATCTCGCGATCGTCCTGCTCGTGGCCTACGCCCTCATGGCCGCCGCGGTGTTCGCCCCGTCGCTCAAGGCGGCGCGGCTCCCCCCGGCGGAGGCGCTGCGGTACTCGGAGTGAGCCGGCTCCGCCGCCAGCGGAGGAACAGTACCAGCAGCAAGGCCGCCAGCACAAAGACGACCACGACGTCCAGATAGTCGAAGTACGGCTGGAGCCGGGTGAACTCGTTGCCGAGGACGGTCCCGAGGTAGATCAGCACGACGCAGAACGGCAGCGAGCCGAGCACCGTGAAGATCACGAAGCTGGCCCGGTCCATCTTGGCGGCGCCGGCCGGGTAGCTGATGTAGGCCCGCAGGAGCGGGACCATGCGAGCCACGCCGACGGTGCTCCGACCGTGAAGGTCGAAGTATCGCTCGCTCCGGGCCAGGAGCTTTTCATCGACGCCGGCCCGCGCGCCCCAGCGGTGGACCAGGGCCCGGCCGCCGTACCGGCCGACCTCGTAGGCGGCGACCGCGCCCAGCAACGCGCCGCCGACGGCCGCGGCGAGCACCGAGGGCCAGGTGAAGCCGGGATGGCCCCGGACGATCAGCACCCCGGCGAAGGGTAGGATCACTTCGCTCGGCAAGGGCGGGATGCCGAAGCTCTCGACCGCCATGAGGGCAAAAAGCCCGGCGAGGCCGATCGAGCCCATCACCGTCAGGATGAGGGAAAAGACCGTGCCGGTTATCGAGAACACGCGATCCTCCGAATCGGGCGCCGAGCGAGAGGGCGGACCCGATAGGCTAGGGGGTGGCGCGCGAGCCGAAGCGGAGACGGAACGGCTCCTTGAGGTCGATGCGGGTCCGCGCCGGGATCCCCTCGAACTCGAGCGGCTGCTGGCAGCCCCCGCAGCTCACCGCCGGGCGCAGTCGGCCGAGCTCGATGGACAGCGGGATGCCCACCTCGATCTCGGCGACCGGTTCCCGGGCGGCGTGCACCGCGGCGCGCAGCTTCGCCAGCAACGACTCCGATTCGCCCATGGGCCGAGAACATCTAGGACGGGGGGGTGGATAACCTCGAGCGGACTAGCCCGAGCCCGAATCCGAGTCGTCGGCCGGCGGAGGTGAGGGGCCCTTCCCCTTCGGCTCCTTCTTCAGGATCTCGCCGCTGATCCGGTCGAGCTCGTCCATCAGGGAGTCGATGTTCGGCTCCTCGCTCCCCTCGGGGACCGGGGGGGCCGCGCTCGCTGCCGCGGGCGCGGGAGCGGAGGGCATGATCGTGGGAGGAGCGGCGACGTCCTCCTCGGTCTCCACGTAGGCCGGCGCGGCGGTCCCGGCCATCGCGGCCGGAGCGGCCACGGCGGCGGCCGGCAGGTAGCCGTCCTCGGGGCCCATTGGCGGGGCGCCGCCCTGGGGCGCGAAGGTCGCTTCCGGGGGGGGCTCGCTCGAGGAGCCGCCCCCACCCCGGCGGCGGTGGCGGACGAGCAGGATCGCGACCAGCGCCGCGAGGAGCAACAGGAAGGCGCCGACCGCCGCCCACGCCCACAGGGGTGTGCTGTTCTGGGTCGGCATGCAGTTACCGTACTGGCAGTCGCTCTGCGCCGGGAGGGCACCGGTGCCGGGTGCCAGGGCCGCGGCGAGGAGCAAAGCGAGCAGTCCGCCAGCGAGCAGGCCCGGGAGCGCGCGCCGGAGCCGCTGCGGTGTACGACCAAATGTCATAGGCGGGGCCAGATGCCGGCTTACATCGCATCGACGGTATGTAAACCTGCCGTGGCCCTCGACGGAAGAGCGCGCGGAGTTCCGCCGGCCGGCCGCTAGAGGCTCGGGGCCGGTCGGCCGAGATGCCGGTAGAGCCAGCGCACTCCGGGCAGCGGTCGACCGAGCAGCCGTTCGACCTCGCCGAGCAGGATCCGGTCCCCCCGGTCGATCGAACCCGAGAGCAGGACCACGAGCAGGAACACGAGGCCGGCGGCGAGGACCAGCACCGGCAGTACCCAGAGCGACAGCCCGTGGGGCAGGAGCGCGAACAGGAGCCCGACCGGGAGCGCCGTGAGCAGGAGCGGGACGAGATAGTGCCGGTGGAACGGGTGGACACCGTGCGTGAACCGGAGCTCGACCGCGCTCAGGACCGGCGCCATCGCGGTGGCCCCGGCCCAGGCCACGGCCGCGCCCACCTGGCCGTAGTGGGGGATGAGGGCAAACGCCACGATCAGGTTGAAGACGGCCGCGGCCAGAGTGTTATACAGCAACAGGCGCGTCTCCCCGTACGAGACCTGCGCGGACGTCGCCGGGCCCACGAGCGTGGACACGAGGGCACCCACGCACATCACCTCCAGCGGGAGGGAGAAGCCGCCGTAGCCCGAGCCGTAGACGAAGTGGAGCGAGAGGCTCGGGATGAAGAAGAACACCAGGAA
>DASYZY010000203.1:0-6420 GCA_035945735.1 Thermoplasmata archaeon | reverse complement strand
AGCCCAGGCGGCATCTTCGCCCGTGTGGACGGCGCACGGTTGCGGGAGCTGCGCGAGGCTCGGGGCCTGTCCCTTGGCGGTCTCGCGGGGGTGGCCGGAGTGACCCGGCGCACGATCCAGCTCTACGAGGACGGCGGGGGCGCGGAGATCTCGGTGGTGAGCCGGATCGAGCAGTACCTCCGCTCCCCGGTGGTCCTTCCCATCGAGCTTCTTCCGAAGGCCGCCCCGCGGGCGCCGCGCTCGCCGCCCAGGGAGCGCGAGACCCGCGAGGATGAGGCCAAGGAGCCCCGCGGGCGGGAGCCTCGCAGCATCGAGCCCACGGGCGATCCGGTCCGGGACGATGTGTTCCGCCGGCTCGGATCCATGGGCTGTGAGGTCGTCGTCACCATCCGCTGCCCGTTCGACGCCTTCACGCACGGAGGTCGCGGGCCAGAGGAGGAGCTGCTGCTGACCGCCGTGGGTTCGCTCCGCAGCGCCCAGCACCGCGCCGAGGTGCTGCAAGGGATCGCGCGCGCGATCGAGGGGTACTCCATGTTCGTGACCTCCGAGCCGACCGGTCGGGAGTCGGTCGATGGTCTGCCCATCCTGAGCGTGTCGGAGCTGCGTCGCCACCGAGACCGGGCCGAGCTCATCGACCTGCTCCTCGAGCGCGAAGGCTCGTGATCGTCGTACGGGAGCCCGGGCCTCCGGAGCTCCTGGTGCTCGGAGTGGTCCGCGGGATCGTCGGCGAGGTCGCGCCGATGACCGCCGAGCTGGAGCGGTTCCGGCCCGCGAGCCTGGCCCTCGCGCTCGGACCAGAGGAGCTCGCCAGCTACCTCGAGCAGTTCGTCGGCGGGGCGACCGACCCCTTCGCACCGCTACTGCCCACCGAGACCGCGGAGGTGCTCGCATTGGCCCGGTTCGGCGAGGTCCGCGTCCCCCATGCTCCGTTCGTGGAGGGATTGCGTTGGGCCGCCCAGCGCGGCGTGCCGGTGGCGGCCGTCGATCCGGACGAGGAGCGCTACGCCGACCTGTTCGGCGAGCGCATCGGATACTGGGAGCTGGTGCGGCGCACCGTGCGCGAGCGCTCGCTGGCCCGGTCGCCGCCGTCGGCGTCGACTCCGGACGAGTTCGCGCTGCGCTGGGGCGGCCGGGTCGGCAAGGGACGCGCCTCGCGCCGGTTCGAGAGCGATCGGACCGAGCTCACGGTCCAGGGGCTCCGGGGGCGGCAGCGCTCCTCCGAGCGGGTCGCGCTGTTGATCGACCGCGAGCGGGTGCCGGAGCTCGCGCGCCAGCTCGATGCGTCGCCGTTCGTCTAATCGTCGCGCTCGAGGATCTCCTCGAGCTTGGCCCGTCCGGCGCGCCGGAACTCATCCAGCCCGCCCTCGTTGAGGAGGAGACCGTCGGCCAGCGCGAAGGCGTTGCCGATCCCCCACTTGAGCTCGCGCCGGTCGCGGTCGTACATCTCGGCTAGGCTGGCCCCGTCGTCGCCGCGGCTGCGCCGGATCATCCGGTCGTGGCGGGCCTCGGGGCTGGAGTAGATCCCGAGCACGAACAGGTCCCCGAAGTTGTGGCGGAAGACCGCGACCTCGGCCTCCGACCGGGCGCCGTCGACCAGCATCCGGGTCTCGGTGAGCTTCGGGACCGCGCGCTGCGCCCAGATCCCGGGGCCATGCTTTTCCCTTTCCTCGTTGGCGATCCGGGCCACGTTTTGGCTGGTGAGCTGCAGGCCTCGGCGCCGCGTCTCGTCGCGGACGAGATCCCCCATCTTGAGCGTCGCCAGCCCGATGCCGCGCGCGACCTCGACGAGCTCGTCCTTGCCCGAGCCGGGCATGCCGACGGTGACGATGAGTTTCATGCGCGCGGCGGAGCCGGGCTCGGGGCCGCCGTCTCGGCGGGTAGCGAGACCGCCTCGGTCGCTCGCTGCAGTCGGTCGGCCCGGTCGCGGTAGGCTTGGGCCTCCAACTGCTCCTGGTGCGCCCGCTCGAGGAGGCCGTCGGCCTTCACCTTGAGCTCGGCGCTCTTTTGGGTCTTCATCGCGGCGCGGTGCTCGAGCCGCTGCGCCTTGGCCGTCACGTCGACGACCTTCTGCTGGAGCTTCTGGTTCTTCAACTGGAGGCTGGTGATGTCCGAGCCGATCACGATCCCCTTCGTGCGCTCGGTTGCGTCCTTGATCACGCGCTCGTTCTGCGCCATCTGCTGCTGGATCTCGGGCACGCGGTTCCGCAGGTCGGTCGCCTTCTCCCGCAGCACGGTGGACTGGTGGCGGAGCTTCTCGATCTTGGTCAGGATCCGGGCTTGGCGGGCGACGAACCGTCCGCCGACCCGGTCGTGCTTGGCCGAGAGCTCCCGGAGCTTGGTGACATCGGCGTATCCTTGAGTCCGCCAGCGGGACTCGCGGGCCGCGGCCACGTGGGCGTGGGTCGCATCGTACGGATGATCGGGCCCACCGGCCGGCATCGACGTCTAATCAGTCGGGTTCCGCATATAGGCGTTCCCTCCGCCGCGCATCCCCGTCGGCGGCTCAGGCGCCCGCCGGGGTCGCGGACGACGGTTCCGGCAGCAGCGGCCGGGGCAGACGCCGTACCGCCTGGATGCGGGAGGCCAGCTCGCGGGTCGGGACCCGCACCTGCGTCCGGTCGTCGCGATTCCGGAGCGTGACCGTACCATGGTGGGGGTGCGCGGGGTCGATCGTCTCGCCGTCGATGGTCACGCACCAGGGCGTCCCGACCTCGTCCATGCGGGCATATCGCCGGCCGATCGCCCCGCTCTCGTCGTACCACGCGTCGACCCCCGCCGCTCGTAGCTCGGCGGCGACGGCGCGCGCGGCGGTGCCGTGCGCCTTGGCGATCAGCGGCAGGACGGCGACGGGCAGCGGAGCGAGGTAGGTCGGCACGCGCCACAGCGTCCGCTCCCCCTCGGTCGACAGACCGAGGTCCGCGATCGCCCAGAGGTTGCGATCCACGCCGAAGGTCAGCTCGAGGACGTGGGGCACGAGCTTGCGGCCATCTCCGAGCGTGACGGAGATCTCCTTGCCGGTGCCCGCGGAGTGGCGAGCGAGGTCGTAGTCGCCTCGGTAGTGGAGCGCGCCGACTTCGCGGAAGCCGCCCAAGCTCTCGAGGTTCGCCTCGACGTCGAACTGGATGCGGTTGTAGAAGGCGCGCTCGGCGTCGTTCTTCTCGAACAGGCGCAGCCGCTCGGCGGGGTAGCCCAGCACGTCGCGGAAGAAGCGGAACTGCCAGGCCAGGTGGAATGCGTAGAACTCCGGGAGCCCGTCGGCCACGAGCTCCGCTGCGGTCACGGTGCGCGGCGAGGAGAGCCCGCGCTCGCGCTCGGCAGCGCGCAGGACCGGCAGCCGCTCGTCCCGGACGGTCTCGAACGGGAGCGGGAAGCGCTGCGGGTCGAAGAAGATCTGCAGCTCGGCCTGGGTGAAGCTCCGCATCCGGAACAACACCTGGCGCGGAGCGATCTCGTTCCGGTAGGCGTGGCCGACGACAGCGATCCCCAGGGGCAGGGCATGCCGGCCCACATCCCACATCCGGGGGAAGGCGAGGTAGCTCGCCTGCGCGGTCTCCGGCGCGAGGTAGGTGCGCTCCTTGCCGGTCGGGCCCCAGTCGACGGCGAACATGAGATTGAACGGCCGCGGGATCTCGAGGGCCCGCTCGCCACAGTTCGGGCAGCGCACGCCGTTGTCGGTGAGCAGCTGTCCGATCTCGGCGGCCGAGAGCCCGTCGATGCCGTTCGGCCGGATCTTCTCGAGCAGGGTCTCGGCCCGGAACGCCGCGTGGCAGTGGGCGCAGCTGACCTCGGGGTCGGTGAACCCTTCCAGGTGGCCCGAGGCGCGGACCACCGCCTCGGGCAGGAGCTCGGCCGGCTCGATCCGGTAGTAATCCTCGGACAATCCGAGGAACCAGCTCTCCCAGGCCGCCTCGATCCGCCGCTTGAGCGCGTGGCCGAGCGGACCGTAATCGAACAGGCCGGCCGCCGAGCCGTAGATCTCGGCGCTCGGCCAGAGCACTCCGCGCCGGCGCAGTAGCGCGTAGAGCTCGTCGATCTTCATGGCGGAGGCGCGCCTTCGGGGCGCACGATAACGGCTTCGGTGGAGCGCGCCACGAGGGCGTACTCGGGGTCGTCGGTCGGCAGGCGAAGGACGAGGAGCGGGCCGGTCGAGCCCGCCGTGATCTGGGCGCGCTCGGGGTGGCCGAGCAGCGACCACGGCTCGACGAAGGCGGCCCGCACGAGGTAATCCGGGGTCACCGGGTGCTTCAGCAGCCGCTGGCTCACGTAGGCGAACTCGAGCTCGCGCAGCAGAGAGGGGGCGTTCAGCATCCCGTTGTCGGTCCCCAGCAGCATCCGGACGTGCTGCCGCTCGAACGCCGAGAGATCCGGCGTCCGGCCGAACAGGGCGTTCGATCGGGGACAGACCGCCACGGGAACTTTAGCGACGGCGACCCTCGCCAGGTCCTCTTCGGTGGCGGAGAGCAGATGCACCAACAGGTCCGGTAGCGGATCCAGGAAGCTTTCGGGTAGTTCCCGGTTCTCCTCGCTGGCGTGCAAGGCGTAGAGCTTGCCCCTCGCCCGACAGGCCTCGGCGATGGGCCGGCGCACTTCGGCTGGCTCCTCACGGGCCGAGCTGAGCCCGACGCCTTCGCTCTCGGCCAGGAGCGCCTCGACCTCGGCCGGATCCACCGGGCGGCGCAACGGACGTCCCAGGATGGTCACGGGCAGACCCGAGGAGCGGGCCGCCGCCCGGAGCAGGCGGACCCCGGGAAGCCCCTCCTCACGGAAGTCGATGACGCCGGCGACCCCTTCGCGGGACATCCGACGCAGCGCCTCCGTGATCCCGGAGCGCTTGCGACGTCGGCCGGCTTCGGCGAGGAATCGGAACTTCTCTCCCCCAGGGGCTCCGACCACTTCAGCGAGGCTCGTCGACGGCGGGCGCCGACCATAACCCGAATCGCCCAGATGGGTGTGGGCGTTCACCGGCGCGGGCACGACGATCCCGCGCACACGGCGCTCTTTGCCGTGGGTAGAGTCGGTCCCCAGCAGGCCGACCTCCTCGACCCGGCCCTCCCGGATCCGGAGGTACCCTGTCCGGGGCCCGCCCGAATCGACGATCGCGCCTTCGACGATCACGCGCCCCGACCGCCCGCGCGAGCGGTCCGCGCTATCTAAGCGCGCCGCGCCTCAATCGCTAAGCCGCGGAGCTCGGTGGCCGGTACGATGGCAGGCCCCATCGGCCGAGTCGCGGAGCGACCCCGCCAGCTGCTGGTCGCCGGCCATGTGAACATTGACCGGTTCGTCGAAGTGGCCCGGATGCCGCAAGCCGATCGGACCGTGCCGGTGCGTTCGGTCCGCGAGGCGCTGGGGGGAACCGCCGCGACCATCGCCCGCGTCGCGGCCAGCCTCCACGTTCGGACCGGGCTGCTGAGCCGCGTGGGTGACGGCTTCCCACGCTCGTTCGGGCGGCAGCTTCGGCTCGAGGGCATCGACCTCGCCGGGCTGGAGCGCGTGGCGGGAGCGCCATCTCCCACCTGCTACATCCTCCACGACGCGCGCGGCCACCAGGTGAGCGCGATGCTGCAAGGCCCGATGGGCGATGCGGCGCGCGCTCCGATCCCCGAGCGGCTCCTGCGACGCTACGGCTGGCTCCACCTGACCACCGGCGATCCTCGCTTTCAGCTGCGCCTGAAGGCGGCCGCCCTCCGCGCCGGCCTTCGCGTCGCGGTGGACCCCGCACAGGAGCTCAACTACTGGTGGACCCGGGGACCGCTCGCGCGTCTGCTAGCCGGCAGCGAGCTCCTGTTCACCAACTCCGCGGAGCTCGGCCGGGTCCTGGAGCTCCTGCGCCTGGGCTCGCCCCGTGAGCTCCTCCGCCACGTCCCCCTGATCGTGACCACTCTCGGGCCGCGCGGGGCGGTGGCCTACTCCCGAGCCGGGACGGTCCGAGTGGCCGCTCCACGGATCCGCTCCGCCTCGAACGCCACCGGTGCCGGCGACGCGTTCCGAGGCGGATTCTACGCCGCCTGGTTCGCCGGGCTCCCCCTGGGACGCTGTCTCACCGCCGGCTCGGGCGCGGCCGGGAACTGGATCCGAGGGGAGCGACCCTCATCCGTCGCCGGCGCTGGAGGCTGACGCTCCTATGGGCTACCACGCATTCGGCACGCTCCGAAGCGTCTCCGAGACCCGTCGGATCCTCGAACGGGCGATCCACCCAGTGGAGCGGCGCGAGCGGCTCCCGATCGAGGACGCGCTCGGGCGGGTGGCGGCGCGCGAGTACCGTGCCGCCCGCCCGGTGCCGGAGTTCCGGCGCGCGAGCTGGGACGGCTACGCGGTTCGAAGTCGGGACACCGCTCGGGCGCGCCGCGGCCGCCCGGTGCGGCTCGCGGTGGTCGGCGCGCAGTTCGCCGAAGGTCGCTCGCGGCATCGGCTCGCCGCGGG
>DASYZY010000202.1:0-10168 GCA_035945735.1 Thermoplasmata archaeon | reverse complement strand
GGAACAGGGCCGAACCGCTCCGGTCGATCTCCGCCTGGACCTCGCGGAAGCTCTCGTAGAGCTTGGGACGCGCCATCGCTAGAACCCCCGTTCGAGGATCGAGACCGTCACCGCCGAGCCCGTGCCGGCGTGGGAGTGGATCGCGCCCCGCTTCGGTCGCTTCAGCTGCAGCGTCGCGTCGCCGAAGTGCGTGGCGATCCGACCTTGGAGCTGCCAGAAGGCGAAGACCGCCTGCATGAGTCCGGTCGCCCCGACGGGGTGGCCGCAGGCGATGAGCCCCCCGGAGGGGTTCACGGGCAACGCGCCGGCCTTCGGCACGCTGAGGCCGTAGTCGATCTGGGGCAGGAACGGGTCGCCCCGCAGCACGTAGTCGTAGCCCTCGCCGTACCGGCAGAGCCCCAGGTCCTCGTACGTCTGGATCTCGCTCGAGGCGTAGGCGTCGTGGAGCTCGATGAAGTCGAGCTCCTTGCGCGGGTCCTCGATGCCGGCGTGGCGGTACGCCTCGAGGCCAGCCGCGCGCCCGGCCCGGAAGGAGTGCACGCCCGGGTAGGGGAGGTCCGCGTAGTCGGAGGCCTTCTCATGCGGCATGAGCGGCACCTTCTCGAACGGCCGGTCTGCCAACCGCATCGTGTCGGTCCCGGTTCCGACGCCCTTGACCAGGATCGGCCGGTCGGTCAGCTCCTTGGCGCGCTCCTCGCTCGCGAGGATCACCACCGCGGCGCCGTCGCTCATGGTGCAGATCTGCTCGCGAGTGAGCGGGTAGCTGATCATCTCCGAGTTCAGCACCTGCTCGACGGACAGGCGCTTGGGGTACTGCGCGTACGGGTTATGGATCGCATTGCGGTGGTTCTTCACCGCGACCCAGCTCATGATCCGGCTGCCCTCGGCGATGGCGAGCCGCTGCCGCTCGCGCTCATCGGAAATGTGGCCGAACTTGCGCAGCGCCAGGTACTCGTAGATGTGGCGGACCACCATCAGCGCGTAGTAGCCGGTGTAGAAGCCCCCGAGCGGGAAGTCGAAGTTGGTGTCGGAGGCCAGCGCGATGAACTCGTTGCCTTTCCAAGTGGCCACCCGGCTCATGGTCTCGAAGCCGGCGGCTAGGCAGACGTCCATGCGGCCACTGGCGACGGCCTCGTAGGCGGCCTGGAAGTTCTCTCCGCCGGTCGCCCCGCCCCACTCGATCCGGACCGAGCCCTTCGGGTTCATCCCGAGGTAGTCCTGGACCATGCTGGCGGCCTTCAGCTGCCGCGTGAAGTGGTCGGAGAAGTAGGAGATCCGGGTGCCGTCGATCCGGTCCTTGGTGAGCTCCGGCACGTCGGCGAGCGCCTGGTCGTAGGCGCGCTTGACCATGAGCCGGAAGTCCATCGCAGGGTGGCCCTTGGCGAACTTCGTCACGCCGCCCGTGACCATGTACACCCGTCGGGCCTGGTGCCGGCGCCGGGGGGCCGATGGTTCCGAGCTCTTCGACGCCGTCGTTGCCCGCTTCACCGCGCGCCGTGCCTTGGCCATTCGGATCCTCGGGCGAGCGAACCTCGCGGTCTAAAAACGGCTCGCTCGGTGGCCGGGGCCCGGAGCGTGCCTTAGGCCGCCTAGGCCACCGTTGCGTGGGGGGAGACTCCGAGGGCCGACCGGCCCGGCGGCGACAGCAGCTCTATACCTCGCCGTCCGGCTCCGGCGCCCGTGAGCGCCCCCGAAAAGCGCGACGTGCTCGGCCTCGCCGACCTCGACTCCTCGCTCCCGTCCCTGCTGGCGAGGGCCGCGGAGATGAAGCGCGCGCGCCGGGGCGGCGACCTGAGCGCGGTCCGACCCGGCCGCAACGTCGGCATGATCTTCGAAAAGCCCTCGACGCGGACCCGCACCTCCTTCGAGGTGGCGTCGAACGACCTGGGGGCCCACGCGCTGTACCTTTCCCCCAAGGACATGCAGCTCGGGCGGGGCGAGACGATCGCGGACACGGCGCGGGTCCTCTCCCGCTATCTCGACGCGATCGTCTATCGGGCGTTCCGATCGACGGACATGGCCGAGCTCGCCCGGTGGACGAGCATCCCGGTCATCAACGCGCTCGACGACCGGGAACACCCGTGCCAGATCGTCGCCGACCTGCTCACGCTCCAGGAGCGATGGCACGGCTTCACCGGCCACCGGCTCGCGTGGATCGGGGATGGGAACAACGTCTGCAACTCGTTGATGCTCGGGTGCGCCATCGTGGGCCTCGACTTCTCGGGGGCCATTCCCGAAGCGTACCGGCCCCCGGCCGGCGTACTCGAGGCGGCGCGAAAGTACGCCGCTCGATCGGGCTCGTCCATCGAACTCACCCCCTCGCCCCAGAAGGCCGTCAACGGGGCCGACGCCCTCTACACCGACGTCTGGGTGTCGATGGGCGACGAGGCCGAGGAGGCGGGCCGGACGGCCGCGTTCCAGGGTTACCAGATCAATCGGAAGTTGCTCGCGTCCGCGAAGCCCGGCGCCCTCGTCCTCCACGACCTCCCGGCCCATCGCGGACTCGAGATCACCGACGAAGTGATCGATGGCCCGCAGTCGGTGGTGTGGGACGAGGCCGAGAACCGGCTCCACGCCCAGAAAGCCATCCTCGAATGGGTCTTGCCGGCAACGCGCGCCGGCGCGGCACCTTCGGCCAGTCGCGAAGGTGCACGTCGCAAGAGAGTCTAGGGCGCCAGCGGGCGCCCGGCTGCGCCTGCGGCCGAACGGCTCGACGCCCAGACCCCCACTGAGAGGGCAGCTCATCGGCGCGCCTTCGGTCGATCGCCACGCGTCGACGCTCGATCGGATGGTCGCCGACCCTTCTCGCGAGCCGACTGCGCGGTAGATCACGGCATCCGCGCGCGGACGTCGGGCAAAGTGCGCACAATCCCGCGGACCATGGGCAGGAGCGCGTACTTTGCGCACGGACGCAGATTCCGCACCAAAGCTTGCGAAGAGCTTATCGGGCTCACCCGGTCACCGCTCCTGCCGGGTGTTGTCGATGGGAATCTACACTAGTGTACGTGGGGAACGTTGGGTTCGGTTGGGAATCATCGCCATCGCCGCTGTCTTCGTACTCAGCGCCTTCGGGGCATTGCTCGCGGTGGCGCCAACGGGGAACGCGCACGTCCCCGCCCAACCGACGACCCTGTTCTCGGTCGCGGGCTGCACCGTCGCCATCTATCACGAAACCGCCCACAACAACGCGGTCCAGACCGCGATCACGGCCTACGGTCCTCTCTCCACTCCCTCCTCGCCGGTGACGATCTGCCTCGGACCCACCTCGTTCCCGGAGCAACTCACGATCAACGACACCCAGAACCTGACGCTCATCGGTAGCGGCAACAGCACGACCCTCATCGCGCCTACCTCCATCGGCGGCAACGGCGTCGACCTCGATCATTCGCTGCCGGCCTACGCCGTCGTCGGCGCGTGGGACGACGCCAACCTGACGCTCTCCAACTTGGGGATCAGCGGCGCGTCCGCGGCCTCGAGCCTCTCGGGCTGCACCCCCCAGTTCTTCGGGATCTACCTCGGCAACTCCTCGGGCATCGTGAACGGCTCGACCGTGAGCGGGATCAACTCGAACGGAGGCTGCCAGGGACAGAACGCGATCGTCGCGAGCAACGGCTGGTTCCACACGAACCTCGCCGTTTCCCAAGCGGTCTCGATCGTGGGCAACACGGTCAGCGGCTACGGCAAGGACGGCATCGTCTGCAAGGGGCTCGGCGTCGCCTGCACCATCGACGACAACACCGTCTCGACCACAGCGATGGCGCTGGGCTTCGCCGCCACCAACGGCATCGAACTGTACGACGCGGCCGGGTCCATCTCCTCGAACACGGTGAGTGGCAACGACTACCTCCCCGGTAGTTGCCTCGAGCAGAACTACTTCAACTCCGGCGCGAGCTGCGTCTCGGCGGCTTGGGCCAGCGGCATCCTATTCCTGGCCGCCCCCTCCACCATCGCCGTCGCGCACAACACCCTGCTCGACAACCAGGTCGGGATCTGGAGCGTCACCAGCCCGACCAATGCGAGCGACAACACCATCGGGGCCTGGGGCTACTACGGGGTCGCCCTCGACTACAGTCCCGGCTCTCTTGCCGCTTACCCGGCCCAGACCGCCAGCCCCTACGGCGGCGTGGTCGGCTCCAACTCGATCACCGACCAGAACGTGGGCATCCTCGCCTACGACGACAACAGCAGCATCGTGTGGAACTCGCTGAGCTCGGTCAACGTCTCCATCGAGGTCGCGACCGACACGCCGATCGCGTCGGTCGACACCGTCAGCGACAACACCGGCTCCTCCAACGTGAGCGGGGCGCTGTTGGGCAACGTCAGCAGCTTCCAGCTCGGCGACATCTCGACCCCTACGGGCACCTACACCGTGGACGGAAACCACTTCACGAACGTCTCGGGAGCCTCCTCCTCCGCCCAGGGCACCGGGGTCGCCATCAACGGCGCCGCGGCGTCGCTCGGGGACAACACCCTCGATAGCTTCCCGAGCGGGATCACCGCGGTCGTCACCGCCAGCGGCAACGTGACCGCGACCGGCAACACGATCAGCGCCCCCTCGCCTGCGATTCCCGGTAACGGGCTGTACGTCTTCGCCGGCAACACGAGCCTCTCGCAGAACTCGGTCAGCAACTACTCCTGGTTGAACGGCCCCGGCTGGTGGCCCAACAGCCAGGCGCCCGGCATCTTCGCCCAGTGCCTCAACCTCTGCGATGCCGAGAACAACACCCTGCTCAACGACGCCATCGGCTTCGCGTTCTCCTCCTACGTCTACGGACCGTTCCCCGCGCCGAGCTGGCCGTTCGCGGCGCCCCCGAGCAACGGTCCCTACCTCGTCAAGAACAACTCGGTCACCAACGCGGGCGCCTTCGGGATCGCCTTCGAGCTCAACCAGCGGACCAACGCTCCGACCTCGGTGCCGCTCGTCCACGTGATGGACAACACCGTCGACAACACGCTGTCCGGCGCGGTCGGGCTCATGGCCGACCAGGGCGTCTACTACATCACCGGCAACACCTTCGACGGCACGACGTCGACCGGCTCGAGCGGGGCCAGCCAACCCACGGGGGTCGGCACCATCGACACCGCGTCGATCCAGGTACTGGACGCCTACGACAGCATCACCCAGGCCTACGTCGGGGGGAACACCTTCGCCGGCACGACCCTGTACACCGCGCTCCTCAACCTGACCAGCGCCCCGCCGTTCTTCGCCGCCATCTACGGCGACCCGGCGCTCGGTGTCCCGACGACGCCCACCGTCAGCGCGACCGCGCTCGACAGCGACCAAGCCCTCACCGTCGCGAGCTCGATCCCGAGCTCGGGCGTGCCGTCGTACTCCTGGAGCTGGCTCGTGTCCGTCAACGGCGGTAGTTTCGCGGCCACCTCGCTCTGTGCGATCTCGGGCGGAACCGGGGCTCTCGCCGGCGCGGCCGAGAGCTGCGCCATCGCCTCCAACTCGCTCGTCATCGGCGACACCTACGCGTTCGAGCTGTCGGTCACCGACAGCGCGACCGCCCCCGTGACGCAGGTATCGGCGGCCTCGGCCCTCGTCAGCGTCTCCTCCGCGCTCACCACGCCGGCCACGCCGAGCGTGAGCGCTGCGGTGCTCGACGCCGACCAGGCGCTCCTCGTCTCGAGCGCCGTTCCCACGTCCGGGAGCTCCCCCTACTCCTGGGCCTACGCGGTGTCGGTGAACGGGGGCGCGTACTCCCCCGTTCCCGGCTGCGATGGCGTGGGCGCCTCGGCCGGCAGTGCCGCCGACTGCCTCCTGCCCGGCGGCACGCTGACCGCGGGCGCGACCTACGCGTTCGAGCTGAGCGTGACCGACGGCGCGAGCTCGTCCGAGAGCACGACCTCGGGGGCCTCCTCGATCGTTACGGTCCACTCGGCGCTCGGTGCCCCCGGCGCGCCGAGCGTGAGCGCGACCGCGCTCGACCGGAACCAGCCGTTGACGCTCCACGGAACGATCCCGACCTCGGGCAGCGGCCCGTACCACTGGGCGTGGCTCGTCTCGGTCAACGGCGGAGCGTTCGCTCCGTCCTCGGTCTGCGCCCTCAACAGCGGCACCGCCTCCGGCGGAGGCGCGGTAACCTGCTCGGTCGCCGCCAACTCGCTCGTCACGGGCGACACGTACCAGTTCGAGCTATCGGTCACCGACAACGCGACCGCCCCCGAGCAGCAGACGTCGGCGGGCTCGTCGACGGTGACGGTCTCCAGCGCGCTCCTGCGTCCGGGCCGTCCGTCGGTGAACCACCCGGCGCTCGACGTGAACCAGGCCGTTACGATCACGAGCAAGTTGCCCAACACCGGGACCGCGCCCTACGCCTGGAGCTGGCTCGTCTCGGTCAACAGCGGGGTGTACGGAGCCACGACGCAGTGCGCGGCGAACTCGGGCACGGGGGCCGCGAGCGCCAGCGTGCTCTGCGCGATCCCCGCCAACGCGCTCGTCGTCGGCGACTACTACAACTTCGAGCTCCAGGCGACCGACAGCGCCTCGCACCCGGAGAGCTCCACCACGCTGGCCACGCTGCAGACGCTCACGGTCTCCTCGGCGCTCACCGCGCCCGCGACACCGAGCCCGAGCGCGATCAACCTCGACGTCGACCAGGCGCTCACGGTGACGGGCACGATTCCCACGACCGGGACCGCGCTGTACTCCTGGACCTGGCAGATCTGGATCAACAGCGGCACCTACGCCACCGCGACCCAGTGCGCCGTGAACAGCGGAACCGGCGCCTCGGCCGGCGCGACGGTCCACTGCGCCATCGCGGCCAGCTCGCTGACGGTCGGGGACCGCTACGGGTTCAAGCTGCAGGTCACCGACGCCGCCACCAGCCACGAGCGGACCACCTCGGCGGCCTCGAGCGTCGTCCATGTCCGCTCGGCGCTGACGCCCGCGTCCACGCCGACCGTGAGCTTCACCCATATGGCGGTGAATCAGTCGCTTGCGGTGAAGTCGACGCTGCCCACGAGCGGCACCCCGCACTACAGCTACGCCTGGCTGGTCTCGGTGAACGGCGGCGCCTTCGGCAGCGCGACCCAGTGCACGACCAACAGCGGGACCGCCTCCGGCGGCGCCGCGATCACCTGTACGATACCGGGGAACACGCTCACCTCGACCGACACCTACGCCTTCGAGCTCCAGGTGACCGACAGCGCTTCGAACGCCGAGACCCAGACCTCGGCCACTTCGCCCACGGTAACGGTGGCGTAGCCGACCGGCGGGCAACCCCTTCCGGGCCCTGCGAGAGCGGCTCCCGCCGCAGCGACCCGCTCGCGCAGCCGATGGGTCGCGGCGAGGGGCTAGGCGACCTCGCCCGGGTTCGCCCGAAGACGGACGTGGAGGAGTCGCTCGACCTTCCGGACGGTGGCGTCCGGCGGGTGGAAGCTCCCACTCTCCAGCTTGAGGACGACCGATTTCTTCTCGTTCAAGCGCTTGGCGAGCTCCTCCGGTGTCCAGGTGAGCTTCTCGCGCGCCTCGCGGATCCGGTGGCCCCAATCCGGCACGAGCTCGAGCTCCGGCATCTCGGCGTACAGGTCGCGCTCCTCGAGGCTCCGTCCCCGGGGCGATCCCCGGCTGGCCGCGTACGGGGGCGGGACCCCGCGCGCCGCCGTCGGAGGAGGGGCAGGCGGGGCATCCACGACGGTGCCGAACCGCGCGCACTCCGCGCACAGCCCCATGACCGTCCCTTCGACCCGCACTCGGTTCGGGACCTCGACGTCGCTACCGCACATTTCACACTGCATGGAACCCTCGGAACGTACTACTCCGGCGGGCCGGACGTGGCGGACGGGCGGGCGCGCCGGCGCTCCTCCATCCGCTTCCGACCCGCGGCGAACTCGGCTTTCTCGGCGGCCGTCGCCAGCGCCAACGGCGGGACCGGGGCCGGTCGGCCGTCGCCATCGACGGCGACCATCGTGACCCAGGCTCGGACGACGCGGTACTTGGAGCCGCCGGAGAGCGCCTCGGCCCGGACCTCGATCGCCACCTCCATCGACGTGCGTCCGACATAGGTGAGCGTGGCGTCGAACTCCAGCACCTGCCCGACGTGGACCGGTCGCTCGAAGTCGACCCGATCGAAGCTCGCGGTGACCACGTTGAGCCCGCAGTGGCGCGTGGCCGCGATGTAGGCCACGCGGTCGATCTCGGCCAGGAGCACGCCACCGAAGACATTGCCCATGAAGTTCGCGTCGGTCGGCAGCGTGAGCCGGGCGACGGACGACCGACTCTGTGCGACGGTGCGGGGTGCCAACTCGGGCACACGCCTACCCCAAAGTGCCTGCCAGAGGCAGGACGTCCGGATTACGGCCCTCGGGCTATTAGCCCATCGCCCGGGAGCGTTGGACACCTACGCACCAGCCGGCGCGGGCTCTGCGCACTGGCTCTAGTTGATAACAAGCGGGGGGTTCGACCGCCCCTTGTTCGGTGCGACGGCTCGCAGCGCCTCGACGGCGATACCGATCCTGCTGGTCCTGATCCTGGTTCTTCCGGTCCCCGCCGCACGGTCTGGCCCCCCGACGGCGCCGGCCCCCGGTTCGATGATCGGCCTGCCGGCGGCACACTCCGCCCTGCATGCTCCCGCTCCCGCGGCGCGGCACGCGGGGGCGGGGGGGGAGCGCCACTACCGAGTGGGGCCGGGCCGTCTCGGGCCCGGCATGACCCGCCCCATCGGGGCGCCTCCGGTGCGGTCGTCCGTCGCCGGGACTCCTCGCCCGGAGCTCGGCCCCCATCCGGCCTCGGAACCGAACGTGTCGTCGGGCTGCTACGGTGTGTGGCCGAGCGGCTGGGGCGGACAGGGCACGTACGAGAACGACTGCTACGGGCACGACGAGCCGGGCCTCGACCCGTACTCGAATCTTCCCGGTAGTGGTGGGAACGTCAGCTGGGCGGTGACGCTGCCGACCGATGGCAGCGGCTCCACCATGCAGAACGAGCTCTACAGCGCGATCTGGTTCGGCCTGGTCCTCTCGGCCCCCGGCGCGTGGCTCAACGAGTGCTTCCTCGAGCTCCAGTTCTACCCGGACAATCCGACGACCGACAGCTGGGCCGTCGAATCGTTCGCCTGGCAGATCGACCTGACCAACGGCTACGAGGACCCGTGCTTCTACTACCCGCTCTACGAGGACGGTACCAACGGCTCCCAGCTCCTGGAGCTGACCGGCGGCGACCACCTCAATGTGACGCTCACCGGCTGGGCGGGGGACGCCGCCGGAGAGGAGATCCAGATCCACGACCTGACCCAGGGCAACGTCTCGACCCAGTACCTCGTCGACCAGCTCAACGGGGCGCCGCTCGACCCGGCCTACTCGACCGATACCTACCCGAACGCCCTCCAGTGGACTCCCGGTGGCGAGCTACCCGTCTCCTTCGCCTTCGAGACCGGCCACACGTCGGGACCGTTCCCCAACAACAACAGCTACGGGGGATGCTCCTCCGGCGGTCCGATTCCGACGCTCCAGGACCCGGCGACGCCGTGCCCGTCGTACGACCCCGGCCTCTGGTCGAACGGCACCGACTCGCCGTGGGCGATCGCCTCCCCGACCTTCTTCAACGCGCACGCTCGCACCGGTGCCTCCCAGGTGGAGTTCACCCAGGACTTCGGCGGCATCGCCTCGACCGACGCCCTCTCCAACGGCAACTGCACCGGCCGGGACGGGAGCGCCTTCTGCAGCTACCCGTGGTACAGCTACAACTGTGCGTCCCACGCCTTCAACTTCGGCGCCACGCCCTACCCCGGGGCGGCGGAGGAGTTCGGCGCGACCCAGGAGTACACGCCGGGGAGCTCGACCGACCTGGAGCAGTTCGGCTTCTTCGCGCCGCGGAGCAACAGCGTTCCGGCCTGCGGGAGCCCGACCTACACCGTCGGCCTTTCCGTCAGCGGCGCGACCGGCGCGGGCGCCGAGTTCCTCCACGTCAATGCGACGGCCCCCCAGAACTTCACGGGCCTGCTGCCGGGGCAGTACTCGCTCAACGCGTACGCTCCTGCGGGCAGTCGATTCGACCGGTGGACGGTGTCGGGCTCGGTCTCGGTGAGCGATCCGTTCGACGCCTGGAGCTCGCTCACCGTCTCCGGCAATGGCACGGTCGCGGCGACGTTCTCGAGCTCCGCGCCCGAGACCACGATCCATGTCCACCTGCTCGGCGATCCCGCCTACAGCGGCCCCGCGCTGA
>DASYZY010000201.1:0-2619 GCA_035945735.1 Thermoplasmata archaeon | reverse complement strand
TCAGGCCGGGGTCCGACAGGAGGATCTTCGGCAGCCGCTCGGCGGCGCCGCCGAGCGACATGAGGACCGCGCGGCTCTCCTCCTCGGCGAGGAGCTCGTGCGGGGGCACCAGGAGGTGGGCGACGAACGGCCGTTCGGCCTTCGGCGGGGCGGCCTTGGCCTTCGCGCGGCTCTTCCGCGCCGGGGAGGGGGTCACGGTGCTGCTCCAGAGGAAACGGCCCGGGCCCGGGGGGAGCTCCGGGGTCGTCCGGCGTGCGCCCGACGGCCCGTTCGGACCCCCGACCAACCGGTTAAAAGCCGGTTGCTCTTTGCAGGACCGTCGACGGAGGCCGGCGGCCAACCTGCCTGAGCTACGGGCCCCTGTCCGCTTCCGGAGAAAGCGACCCGGTCGCCGTATTTCAGATTTGGGCTCGCCCAGCTCACTGAAGGCTCTCCAGGCTCGACATGATCGACCAGAGCGCGGTCCGGCCGTGGGTCGGCAGATTGGGGTCGTTGGCGAGGTCGTCCAGGACGTAGACGGCGCTCGCGATCCGAACGTCGAGGGCGGTGCGGGGCTTGCCCAGCTCGAGCCGGGCCGCCTGCGCGCCGCGCCGGATGTTGCGCGGCACCGAGGCGTCCTCGCTGAGGGCGGAGAGCGAGTCGACCACGCGTCGGAGCTCGGGGTGCTTGCCGTCGAGCGCCTCGGCGGGCATCGGGACGGGGATCGCCGCGATCTCGGCCGGCTTGGGGGCGCTCATGGGTGGCGCGCCTCCCCGGCCTCCTTGTAGGCGGTCACGACGAGCAGCGTCTTGGTCTCGCGGATCCCGCGGACCGCCGGCAGCCGCCGGAGCACGAACTCCTTGAGCTCGTCGTAGTGCGGGAAGCGGACCTTGAGGAAGATGTCGGTGTCGCCGGTGACCAAGAAGACGTCCTCGACCTCGGTGAATCGGGAGACCTCGGCGGCCACGGTGTCGGCCTCGCTCGTCTCCACCTTGAGGGCGATGAGCGCGACGACGTGCTCGTCCCCCCAGACCTTGGTGAAGGCGTTCTCGACGGCCCGGCTCACCGGCGCCTTGCTTCCCGTGGATTTTTCCATAGTTATCTCCGACCGTACGATGCGCTAGCCCGACTCCGCGAAACCGTCCGCCCCCGCCGCGATCCGTGCCTAGGCCGCGGGGGCCGACTCGAACTCCTCTTGGAGATCGTTGATGACCTGTTCGATGACGTCGTCGGCGGCGCCGGCGCGGTACTCCCGTACCCCTCCGGCCTCGCTCGAGACGCGGGCCACGAGCTCGCCGCCGCCCCTGAGAAACTCTACGCTACAGATGAGCTCCTCCATTGACGGCTCGCCCTCCCCGCGCGCCGCGGGTGCGAGTTGAGGTGCTTATTTAGGTTTTCGGTGACGAGCTTCGCGCCGGCGTCACGCACTCGCTCCGGGGCGGTCGCGGCCCCAAGAACTACCGCGACCCCGTCGGGAACGCGACCCGCGGAGCCAGAAACGGCAGCCGCTCCGCCCGAGGCGAGAAGCGGACCAGTCACCGATATGGTTCATCGCGGGTCGGACGCGCGAGGAGCGACGTGGCAACCCCCGGCTCGGCGATGGTGGAGGTCCGTGTGGAGCTCAAGGCCGGGGTCGAGGACCCGGAAGGGGAGAGCGTCGCCAAGTCCTTGGGGCTGCTCGGCATCGACGCGATCTCCTCCGTGCGCACGGCCAAGGTGTACCGCATCGCCTTCACCGGGGTGTCCGAGGCCGAGGCCGCCGAGCGGGCGCAACGCGCCGTCGACCGACTCCTCGCGAACCCGGTGGTGCACCGGGTGTCCGTGACCTCGGTTCCAGGGTAGGCGAGCCGTGCCGATCCGCGGGGGGCCGGAGGGGGAGTGGTCGCCCCTCGCCTCCTGGCTGCCGTTCATCCAACGCTCGCCCACGGAGCTCGCCGAACTGTCGACCGAGCATCGCTGGGGATTTTCTCCGCCGGAGCTCGCCCGCCTGCGAGCGTACTTCCGGAGGGAACACCGCGACCCGACCGACGTCGAGCTCGCCGGACTCGCGCAGAGCTGGAGCGAGCATTGCAGCTACAAGAGCTCCCGACCGCTGCTCAAGGCCGCCTTTGGCCCGCTCCAGAAGGATCGGCGGGTCCTGGGCACGGGCGACGCCGGCGTGATGCGCCTCACGCCCAAGCTCGCCTACGCGCTCCGGATCGAGTCGCACAACCATCCGTCGGCCATCGAACCGTACGGGGGGGCCGCCACCGGTATCGGCGGCATCCTCCGGGACGTCCTGGCCGTCGGGGCGGACCCCATTGCGCTGGCCGACCCGCTGTTCTTCGGCCCGCTCGATTCGGGGCCTCCTCCGGCAGGCGCGAAGCATCCCGGGTACCTCCTCGATGGAGTCGTCGCGGGCATCCGGGACTACGGCAACCGCGTCGGGGTGCCGACCGTCACCGGGATGGTCGGTTTCGCCCCGGCGTACACGGTGAACCCATTGGTGAACGTGGCGTGCCTCGGGCTCCTTCCGATCTCTCGCCTCCGGCCGAACCGCGCCGGGGCCGCGGGCGACGCGCTCGTGCTCGCCGGCGGCGCCACCGGCCGCGACGGGATCGGGGGCGTGGCGTTCGCCTCGGCCGAGCTCACGCCCGGCAG
>DASYZY010000200.1:0-8479 GCA_035945735.1 Thermoplasmata archaeon | reverse complement strand
GCCTCGAGCGGACGGGCGCGCTCGAGCTGCCCCCGTGCCTGCTCCAGGAGATTCTCGGCGAGGGCCGTCTGGGCGCCGCGCTGACGCGCGTGGCTCACGACGCCCTGGAAGTTGGCGAGCGCATTGGCGACGGTGTGGTGGGCCGCCTGGCTCAGCTCGCGCTCGAGCGTGGAGGCGAGCTCGATGGTCCGGGCGTAGTCGCGTTCGGCCAGGTGCCGCTCGACCCGCTCGAGCCGAGGTCGGAAGGCGCGGACGTCCACCCGGACCACCTCCGCCTGGTTGAACGCGTCGCGGGCGCGACGCATCGCCCGTTCGGCATGTTCGAGGAAGCCACGCGTCTCGTGGAACCGGCTGCGGGCGGTCTCGAGCAGCTCGGAGATGCCGATCGGCACCGACAGGGACAGCCGCCGCCGCAGCTCGGTGAGCTGTTCGACGACCGGTCCCACATCGAGCTCGGCGGTGCGGGCGATCTCCACGTCGCGCTCGAGCGCCCGGACGTTCTCCTCGAGCACGGGGCGCAGGAGCTGGACGAGATCGGTGTGCGCCGTGCGGGCAAGGTTCCAGGAGTCGTGCCCGGCGTGGGCGGTGATCGCCTCGCGGGCCCGACGGAGCCGCTCGGCGAGCGGCTCGATCGGGACCGACAGCCGACGCGCGTCGTTGGCGAGCGCGTCGGCCTCGTCCAAGAGTCGGAGCGCCTCGCGGCGCGCCTGCTCCTGCTCGAGACGGTTGAACAGCGCGTCCAGCTGGGTCCGCGCCCGAGTGAAGTCGAGCGCCTGGTAGCTCGCCCGGGCGCGCTCGAGCTCTTCGCCGTAGCCCTCTACCGTCGTCCCGCCGCCGCGCAGCGTCTCGACGAGCTCCTTGACCTCGTCGGTGCGGTCGAGGACCGCCTGGGCGGTGCGACGCAACCGACCGGCCTCGTCCTGGGTCTCGCTGGCCGATTTCCAGCCGTCCAGGTCGCGCGCGGCCTTGATCGCCTCGGCCGATCGGTCGAGGTGGGAGCGGAGCGCGGCGGTGTCGAGGCCCATCTTGCCGAGCTCGACGAGCGCGAGCTTGGCATGGGAGAGCGCCTCCTCGCTGCGGACGAGCTGCTGCTGGCGGGCGCGCGTGCGGATCTCCTGGCTCGCGCGGAACGCCTTGACGAACTCGCCCATGTTGAAGATCTGCTGGACCTCGTCGATCTGCCGTTGCATCTCGTCGCCGGCCCCGCCCATCGAGCCCAGGAGCTTCCGCTCCTCCTCGAGCCCTTCGACGAGGGCGCTCGCGTGCTGGGCGAAGACGACCGAGAACTCCCGCTCGGCCCGGCGCAGCTGATCGATGGAGGAGCCCAGGTCCTCCTTCACCCGCAGCGACACATCGCTGTCGGCCAGCAGCCGCCGCACCGGGGCGGCGAGCGCCGGGTCCGGGATCTCCTCGAGCCCCTTGCTGACCTCCTCGATCCGGTGGGCGACGTACGGTCCGGCGGCGGCCCGGAGCTCGACCGAGAGCCGCGCCGCGGCCTCCGCGGCTTCGGCGATCTGACCCTCATCGAGCCCCTTGCGCAGGCTGGCGACCTGCTCGGCGAACCCGTTCGGCGTGAATCCGAGCTCGGAGCCGAGGCGGCCGAGCCGTTCCAACGCGTCGAGCTGACGGCCGACCTCCTTGAGGCTCTCCTCGCCGAGCCGGCGAAACGTCTCGGCGATGAGCGGTCGGGCCGAGGCGAGGTCGGCCCGGGCCAGCATCTCGCCCGAGCGGGCGACCGGCACTCGATACGCGGCGACCGAGACATGGGCCGCCTCGAGCCGGCCGAGCAGCGACTCGAGCGACTCCTGCTCCGAACGGGCGGCGTCGAGGTCCTCGATGAGCCGCTCGGAGCGATCGAGCGCCTCCTGGGCAGCGGCGAGCGCCTCGCCGTAGATCCGGAGCCGGAGCGCTTCGCGCGCGCGGTTCATCGCGGAGAAGACCTCGGTCGCGTTCCGTCCGAGCCGACGCGCTTCGACGAGACGGGGGCGAACCTCGTCGAGCAGCGCGGCGACGACCCCGAGCACGGGTTCCTCGACCGTCCCCCGGGCCTCGGACAGCAGCTGGGGGATGCGGTCCGGCGGCGCCTGGCCGAGTTCGGCGCCCACGCGCTCGAGCGTCGCCAGCGGCGCGGACGGATCGATGCCCTGATCCTGCAGGGCCATCAGCGTGGAACGGAACCCGTCGAGCGTGCCCCCGACCCGCTCGCGCAGGGCGGTGGCGACGCCGGCCGACGCAGTCTCCATCGCCCCACAGCTCTCGGGCCAGTCGAGCAGCGGCCGGTTCTTGTCGGCCGAGAGGGCGTCGGCGAGCTCCTGGCCGGGTACGCCCAGCTCCCGGGCCGCGGCCTCCAGCGCCTCGGCCGAGGTCCGGATGCGGTTGCGAAGCACGGTGGCCGAAGGTAGGTCGCCTTCGATGGCTACGATCGTCTCGGCGAAGGGGAGGTCGGTCTGGCCGTTGTTGAACGCCTCGAAGAAGTTCTTGAGCCGGCCCTCGGCCGCGGCCCGACGCTCCGGCGCCTCGTGGGACCAGTCGATGAGCCGGCCCAGCCGATCGGACAGCGAGGTCGCGTACGAGGCCTCGCAGGCGCGGATCGCCTCGACCCCGGTCCGCATCCGCGCCGAGGTCTCGGCCCACTCGCCCTTCTGGGCGAGCGCCGCGGCCTCGCCCAGCGCGGCGAGGGCCGACTCCGGCACGGGGCTCTGCAGCTGCTTCAGGCGCTCGGCGCGCCCCCGGAGCTCTCCGAGCCGGCGCTCGAGACCCGGACCGCTTTCCCGCTCGAGGTAGCTCGAGAACTCCTTGGCGGCCGACTCGACCTCCTCCCAGTCGGAGCGGCGCACGAGCTCCTTGAGCGCCTCGGAGCGGCTCGGTCCTTCCTCGAGCGAGACCGATAGCTCCTCGAGCTCGCGGTACCGCTGCTGCGCCGCGTTGGCCTGCTCCTCGGCCGTCTGGCGCCGTTTCTTGAGCGCTTCGGCCTTCTCCTGTAGTAGTTTGGTCAGGCGCGAGGACGGCATAGAGCCCATGCCGCCCGACCCGGACATGAGTACCGCTCCTGCTGACCCGCCGCATCGACCTTGCGGCCGGGAGGTGGCGGATGGCGAAATCATGTCGAATTGGGCTAATAAAGGCTGACGCCGAGACGGCGCTCGCGCGTCGCCGGTCGGCGGCGGAGGACCGCCGGCCGAACGCGGGTCCGGCCTACTGCTTGGCGATGCGCCGGCGGCCCATCGCGTCGATGTACTGGACCTCGGTGCCGGGCTTGAGCGTCGCCTTGAGCTCGTCGTCGAGCGGGAGGGCGAAAGTGTCGTACTTCTCGAGGTCCATCAGCTGGACCTCGGTGTCGCTGAGCGAGAGCACCTGCGCCTGGCGCTTGCCGATGATCGGGACCTGGACCTTGTGCTTGACCGGGAAGACGACCGAGCGCTTGGATCCATCGAACAGCCCGATGGCGTCGATGCGGGCCTTCGCTTCCCCGTGCTTCCCGGGTTTGGAGGTCTGGATGCTGAGGATGCGGCACGGCTCTTCGTCGATGATCATGTAGCGGCCCTCCTTGAGCTCGCGCACCTCGACCTGCGTCCACGCCATCGGCTGCTTCCCGGCGGAGCGGACGCGGTCCAGACCATAAGCGTTCGCCGGCTCGGAGAGCGCACTAGGCGACGCGGCGGGTCAACCTCATCCCTGACCGGCCGGTGGGCGGCATCATAGAGGGGGGTTGCGCCATGGCGGTGCGGACTCGGGGCCCATGTTCGCGGAGGGCAGTGCAGTTCCTCGTCGGAGTGCTCGCGGTGGGGACGCTACTCTCGGGGTCACCGATCGGAGCGGCGCTGCAACCCGTAGGGCCGTCTCACCTTGCCTCGCGTCCTATCCCCGCCGCGACCGCGGCTCCCGCCTCGCCGATCGTCGGCGGGGCCGGCGCGGCGTCCGCGCTCGGGTGGTTCAATGCGACGAACCGCACGGCCCCGAGCTCCCGCGAGCTGCCGGCGATCGCGTACGATCCGCTCGACAACGTCACCGTCCTGTTCGGCGGCGGGATCGGTGCCGGCGATATCATCTACAACGACACTTGGGTCTTCGCCGGCGGGGTGTGGACCCGGATCCACCCGTCGGTGACGCCCCCGGCCCGCGAGGGCGCCGGGCTCGTGTGGGACGCCCACGACGGCTACCTGCTGATGTTCGGGGGCATCCACCCTTCGCCCTACTCCAGCTTCCTAAGCGACACCTGGGCCTTCGCTGGAGGACAGTGGCGTCAGCTCTCCCCGGCGCAGGCACCGAGCGCCCGATGGGTGTTCGCCATGACGTACGATGCCGCCGACCAGGGTGTCCTCCTCTTCGGCGGGGGGAACTTCGCCCCGCTCGGGGACACGTGGCTGTTCCAGAACGGCGAGTGGACCCGGCTGACGGAGGCCGTGTCGCCCACCTGGCGGTCGGACTCCTGCCTGGTCTTCGATCCCTTGCTCAACGAATCGGTGCTCTTCGGAGGCACCGGGAACTCCACCTCGCTGGGGGACACCTGGGCGTTTGGCGGGGATGTATGGCGGCCGGTCGTGTCGCCGATCAATCCGCCGAACGCGACGGACAACGCGATGGCCTACGACCCGCTGCTCGGCGCCGTCGTGATGACGACGGGAGGCACCCTGGTGCCCGAGCCCACGGCGCTCACCTACGCGTTCAACGCGACGGGCTGGGTCAACCTCACCGGACGCCTCGGCTCGGCCAACGTGCCCGATACGGACCACCAGGGCGCGACGTGGGACGCCTGGGACCACTACTTGCTGGCGTTCGGCGGCTCGGTGGCCGGGAACATCACCAACGCCACCTGGCTTCTCGACGCGCTGAATGTGACGGCGTCGATGACGGCCCGCGAGAACGAACTCCCGTTCAACCTCAGCGTGCGCGCCAACCTTTCGGGGGGGGCCGGAGCGCTCCGCACCTGGTGGAACCTCTCCCTCGCCCCAGCGCCGCTCACTATGGCGAACGGGACCCTTGCCGTATGGGGGATCGGAGCCCACACGCTTCAGTTCACGGCGCGCGACGCCTTCGGAGCCACCGTGAGCGTGGGGCCCTTCAACTTCACCGCCTATGCGCCGGTCAGCGTCACGGCGAGCGCGACCTCGCTCAACGGCACGGCGCCGCTGGCTGGCACGTTCACCGGAGCCGCGTCGGGCGGGCTCGCCCCCTACGCCTACCACTGGAGTTTCGGGGACGGCTCCAACGCTTCCGGCGCCAGCGTGCGGCACACCTTCCTCAAGGCCGGAACATTCCCCGTGACGCTCGTCGCGACGGACCTCTATGGCCGGACCGCAGTTCAGGAGCTGAACGTGACCGTCCACCCCGCGCCTCCCCCGAGCGGCGGGGCGGGCTCGAGCGGCGTCCTGTCGGGGCCGTTTTCGGTCGAACTCCTCGCCGTGGCCGGCGGTGTAGTCGTCCTCGTCGTCGTCGCCGTGCTGTGGGGCGTTCGCCGGGGTCGTCGGGGCGGTCCCCCGACGGCGTAACGACGCTCGGCCCGACCTCCGCGGTGCGAACCACCCGGTCCGTGCAACGCCGAGCGGGCGGAAGCCGCACGGGGCCAGGGCGGAGTCCCTGAGGTCGGACGGATGAGCTGCCCGGGCGAGGCCGTCCCGGGACGCGGCCGGCTCCTCGGCCACCCGAAGGTTCTTCTCGCTCGGCGAGGCTAAGTCCGGACGAGGAGTCGCGAACGGGGATGCGACCGAACCCGAGCCCCGAAGCGCCGGGCGGCTTCGAGAAGGAGCTCCGGGGGTTCTGGAGCTCGCGGCGCCTCCCAGAGCCGAGCGGCCATTGGCCGGCGCCGAGCGGCGGCGCGACGCTCCTGTTCCTCACTCCGCCCCTCACCCCGGGGGCGGAGTCCGCTCCGGCGTCCCTCGAGCGCCTGCTGCTGCTCGACGTGGCCGCGCGCTACGCGCGACTCACCGGCCGCGGCGTTCGGCCGGACGTGGCCGGCGCGATCGCCCCGCCGGCGTCGGCGGCGCTCGACGACGCCCTCGACCGCCTCGGGATCTGGACCGGGCGGAATGCGCGGGTCGCCCCGCTGACGCGACCGGAGGCGGCGGGGCTCCAGCGGGCCGTCGATCGGCTGGCGGAGAGCGGGGTCCTCCGAGCGAGCACGGTGGTGCAGCGCTACTGCCCGACATGTGCCGAGGTGAGGACCCCGCAGCGAGTCCGCTACCGCGAGGAGCTCGGCCGCGCCTACCTGGTCCGGGTCCCGCTCGACGAGCCGGCTCCCGCCGCTTCGCTGATCGTGTGGACCGAGGCGGTCTGGAAGCTCCTCGCCACCTCGGCGGTGCTCGTGAATCCGGACCTGCCGTACGTGCGAGCGAAGTTCCGCCGACGTGGCTTCGAGGAGCAGATCGTCATCGCGCGGGCGGCGCTGCCCCGACTGGAGGAGTGGATGCCGGGCGGCGTCCTCGAGGTCCTCGAGGAGCGCCCCGGATCGTCCTGGGCCGGCAAGCGGTACCGCTCGCCGCTGGCCGACTCCGTCCCCTCCATGCGCGACACCAGCGGGGCGCTGGGCACCGTCCTGGCCACTCCGGAGGTCAACGGCAGCGGGACCGGCATCGTCACGCTCACTCCGTCGCACGGCCCGGCCGACGCGCAGCTGGGAGCGACCCTCCACCTTCCGGGGCCGGACGTGCTCGGTCCGGACGGTCTCGTGGCGGGCGAGCCCCGGCACAAGTTCACCGGGCTCCCGCTCGACACGGCTGAGGCCTGCGTGCTCCGGGAGCTGCTCGACGACGGGTTCGTGTTCGCGGAGCTCCGGGTGCGCCGAGGGGTGCCCCACTGCCAACTGTGCGGGGAGCCGACGATCTGGCGACCGGGCTCCGCCTGGGGCCTTGATCTCGCGAATCTTCCGACCGGCGTGGGCGAGCTGTTCGCCCGACTGCTGCCAGAGGAGACGTTGCCGGCGATCTCGGATCTCTTGGCCTGGCCCGTCAGCGACGGCCGTCCCAGCGCCGAGCCGGACGCCCCGCAGCTCATGCACTGCCCGGCGTGCGGCCGATTGTCGCCGAGCGGGTTTCGGGGGACCTGTCGCTGCGGCCAAGCCGCTCCGGTGCCGGTCCGCCAGCGACTGCGACCGCCGTTCGAGGAACCCATCGCGGGCTGGCTTCGTCTCCGTGCGGCCGGACCCGCCGGGGCCACCTGGCTGTTCCTCCCGACACAACGTCGCGCCCCCGAGCTGCTCCACCTCCTCCTCGCCGCGTGGGCCACCGGACCGCTGCCGGGCCGTGAGCTCGTCCTGCACTCGCTCTCCGCGCTGCCCCCGGACGCCGGCACTCCCGTGTCCGATGAGGTCCCGGCCGACGCGATCCGCCTCGCGCTACTCCGATCCGCGCAGGGGAGCAACGTCCGCCGGCAGTTCACCGAGGCATTGGCGGAGGAGACCCGGTGGGTGCGACGGTTCTGGAGCCTCGCCCGGGGCCTCGAGGAGGAGCTCTCCGGGGCCAAGGTCCCGCTGCCCCCGGGATCGGCCTCGCTGCGGGTCGGCGAGCTCCTGCCGGAAGATCTGGCCCTCGTGGCCCGGTTCGAGCGTCTCCGATCGGCGGTCCTCGCCGACTACGAGCAGGGCCGGTGGGAGCACGGCATCTCCCGCCTCACCTCCTTCCTCGACCGCGAGCTCCGCGACGGGTACCTTCGGCTCACGCGGCCCCGGCGGCTATCGACCAGCGCCGGCGCGACCCGCCTCGCTGTCCACCGGGTGCTGGCCTACCTGCTCGGACGCCTGAGCGAGCTGCTGGCCCCGGTGATGCCGTTCACGGCCGAGGCGATGCACCGGGAGTCGCCTGAGGGCGAGCAGAGCCTGTTCGAGCTGCGGATCGCGCCGGTGCAGGAGGCCCTGCTCGACGCCGATGCCGAGCGGTCGCTCCCGACCTGGGAAGGGCTCGTCTCGGCCCTCGAGCGGGCGCGGGACAGCTGGGGGGTCGGCCACGACGAGCCCGTCCCGCAGCTGGTGCTCGTCGCGCTCCACGACGAGGACTCCGCCCGACTGCTCCCCCAGCTGCCGGTGATCGCCCGGCTCGTCGGGGCACTGAAGGTCGAGGTCTACGGACCGAGCCGGCCATGGACCCAGCGGCGCGTCAGCATCCGGTTCGACCGGGACGCGCTCCGCCAGGCGTTTCCCGTGTACCACCGGCGCATCCTGTCGGTGCTGGAGACCCTGGATCCGCGCCGGGTGCG
Organism: Thermoplasmata archaeon; assembly: GCA_035945735.1. Classification (GTDB taxonomy): domain Archaea; phylum Thermoplasmatota; class Thermoplasmata; order Lutacidiplasmatales; family UBA184; genus JAKIVR01. The sequence goes on along the minus strand of DASYZY010000200.1, from coordinate 292 downwards.
CGAGGCGGCCCGGAGCCAGACGCTCGCCGTGGCCCTCGAGGGGCAGCCGGCGATCCGCGTCCCGGCGTCGATGGTGGAGGTCGTCGAGACGCTGCCGGAGCGCTTCGTGGCGTTCAACTGGCCCGGGGGGGAGGCGTACGCCGAGCTGCCGGCCCGCGTCGCGGAGAGCCGGGCCGCCCCCGCCGACCGGCTCACCCCCGACTTGGAACGGATCGCCGCGCACATCCGGCGGCGCCTCCGCGCCGGCGGCACCCCGGCCTTCGTCAAGGGCTTCCTGTACGTGCCGGACGCG
>DASYZY010000199.1:0-3013 GCA_035945735.1 Thermoplasmata archaeon | reverse complement strand
GTGGTGGCCGTAGTCGCCGGGCGGACAGAGCCGGTCGGCCCACGAAAGGATGTCCCCATGGAGACCGGGCTCGTCGTCGTTGACGAAGACGCTCGCCGTGATGTGCATCGCCGACACCAGGCACAGCCCCTCCTTCACCGCGCTCCGGGCGACGATCGCGGCGACCGGCTCGGTCAGCCGGACGAGCTCGCGCCGGCGCTCGGTGTGCATCCAGAGGTACTCGGTGTGCGACCGCATTTCGGCCCGAGCGGCTCCGGCGCAATGAAGATAACCCGCGTCCGCGCGTTTCCCTCTCGTGGCGGGCGCTTCCCGGCCGGTGCGGATCCGGCGCGGAGGACCCCGGGTCTCGGCCGAGACGCCGACGGTCGCCTTCGGCCCGGCGATGGGAGCGCCGGGGCCGGGCCTGCCGAACGTCGCCGCGCTCCAGCGCTCGGCTCGGCTCTTCCTGTTCTTCGTCCTCCTGCTCGTGGCGCTCCTGCTGGTCTTCCTCGGGGCGCAGCTCTCCTCCCCCTACGCCGCCGTGCGCACCGAGTGGCCGGCCAGCCTGGCGCTGGCCGCCATCGCGCTATTCGCGGCAGCGGCCGGCTACGCGCTCACCCTGGCGCGCACCCCCGTGTCGGTCCGCGCCGAGGGAGAGAACCTCGTCATCCGGGAGCGCTCCGGGCGGGAGCGCCGGATTTCCGCCGGCTCGGCGCTCGCCCCGTCGTCGGTCCGGGCGCATCCCCCTATGCTCTTCGCCCGCGAGTGGACGGAGACTGTCGAGCTCGAGTGGCCGGGCGGCGTGCGTCGGGCCTACCTGTTCGAGCGGGGACTCCTGCGACGCGCCCTCACGGGGCGCGGGCCGGACTAGAGCAGGTCCTCGAGCTCGCCGGCCACCAGCATCAGGAGCTGGTCGAGCGCCCGGTTCTTGAGCTCGGTGATCTCGCCGCCGTCGGTCTCCAGCCGCGCCAGGAACTCGTCCCCGTCGCGCAGGAAGGCGAGCGAGAGCACGTGACGGCGCGAGTCCCCTCGCGGAGGCGCCTCGGGCGCCGGGGGGGTCGGGGCGGCCGGGGGCTTTGCGACCGGCTTCGCCGGGGCCTTCGGAGCCGCCTTAGCCGGAGGAGCGGTCCGCTTCCCCGGGGCGTGGGAGGGCTTCGAAGCGGGGCGGCTCCGGCTCGGCTTGGCGCTCGGCGTATGCGCGCGCCGGGGCTTCGATTTCTTCGTCGAGCTTCCCACCGATGGACCTCGATTTCGGGCCCCCCACCAAGGTCCACTACATATACCTACTCCGACGAATGGCGACCCCGGTGGCGGAGTCCGAGCCCGGACCGGAGCCGGCGGAGCCGGGACCGCTGTCTCCCTCGTCGTTCCTGTTCCTGCTCGCGGCGGCTCTGCTGTCGGTGTTCCTCCTCCTGAGCCCGCTGCTCAGCTACTACAGCTTCGGCTCGGACTCCGGCGAGTACTACGCACTGTCGAACCAGCTCGCCGGCACGGGCCATCTGCCCGTCGGCGGAGCCTACGACGGCGGGTACGCCGGCTGGGGGTTCGCCTACCCTGACTTCCCGGGACTGTTCGTCCTCACCGCCGGTTCGGCCGGCGCCCTGGGCGTGAGCACCTTCTCCGCCCTGATCTACGTCGTCCCGGCGCTCTCCGCGCTGTCGGTCCTTCCCCTGTTCCTGCTGTTCCGCCGCCTCTGGCCGGTCGACTCCGTCGCGATCCTGGGCGCCGGCTTTGCGGCCGTCCTCATGCCCCGGGCCTTCTCGATCGCGCACCCGGCCCCGCTCGGCCCCGGCGACCTGTTCGCCGTGTCCGCACTGTGGATGTTCGTCGAGGGACGCACGGATGCGCGCTGGTACGCGCCGCTCGTCGTCACGAGCGCGGCGCTGGTCCTCACCCACCACCTCTCGGCCTACTTCTTCCTCCTCATGGCGCTCGGCGGCCTGCTCCTCCTCGAGCTCTGGCGACCACGGGCCTGGAGCCAGCGGTTCCCGCTGCGCGAGCTGGGATTCCTCGGCGCCTTCACCGGCGGCCTGCTGCTGTTCTGGTACGAGGCCGCACCCGATTTTCATGGCGTGCTCGCCGGCGGGCTACCGTCGGCGCTCGCGAACTCCCCCGCGCCGCTGCTCGCCGGCGCCGGACTGGTGTTCGTGGCCGTCGCCGCGCTCCTGCGGTGGCGGCGCACTCGGCCGAGGCCGGCTCGCCTCGCCGTCCGCTACCCCTCGGACCGATCCGCGAACCGCGACATGCTGCTGATCTGGGGCGGGATGGCCGGGGGCCTGGGGCTCCTGCTCCTCGCGCCCTTGCCGGCCACCTCCCAGGTCATCACGCCCGACGCGCTGCTGTGGTTCGCGCCGGTCATCGTCTTCGTGGGCTTCGCTGCCGGGACGCGGCGACTGGTGACGACGACGCGTCTCGGCCCCTACCTCCTCACCTGGCTCGCCGCCACCGGCCTCTCCGCGCTCGCGGCGCTCGCGAGCTCCTCGAGCGTGATCCCACCCGGCCGTCACGCCGAGTACCTGGTCATCCCGCTCGGGCTGCTCGTCGCCATCGGGGTGGGCCGCCTCGCCGTCCGCGCCGAGGGCTTCGGGGGACGGCCGGCGGTGTACGCCGTCGCCCTCGGCGCCGTGGTGCTCCTGGGGGCCAACGCGGCGATCGCCTACCCTCCCGCCAACGACTTCGGCGGCTTCCAGGAGGGTTACACGACCGGCGACGCGGCGTTGTGGATGTGGGCGGGCGGAGGCCTGCCGGCCGGCTCGGCGGTCGCCACCGACCATCCGCTCAGTTCGATGCTGTTCGGCGTGGATGGGCTGCCGGCCACCTGGCAGTCCACGCCTAGCCTCTTCGTGGGCTCCAACCTGAGCGCGGCGCTCGCCGAGCTCCGGTCGAGCCCGGCTCCGCACGATCCGTACGTGGATCCGATCTCGGCCGTCGCCGTCGATGGGACCATGTACGGCGGGGTCGCGCTCGATCCGAACGCGCTGGCCCTGCCCCTGTCGGCCCACGCGATCCAGTGGTTCGCCGCCGCGCCGTTCGT
>DASYZY010000198.1:0-5287 GCA_035945735.1 Thermoplasmata archaeon | reverse complement strand
GGGCGCTTCGCGCGCTCTTTCCCTGGGCTCGTTTCGACGACGCGGCCACCGGACTGTACTCCAAGGACGACGCCTGCGTCAATCCCACGGAGCTGGCGTCCGACTACGTGACCGAAGTCGGTCGCGCCGGTGCGCGGATCGAGCTTGGCCAAGTCGTGCCCATCCCGCGGCGGAGCGAGGGCGGATGGGGGCTCGAACTTCCCTCCGGGCGATTGCAGGCTCGGCGCCTCGTGATCGCCGCGGGGGCGTGGTCGAAGTCGTTGGGCCTCGCTCTCGGCCACCACTTCGCGATCTCCCCCTACCGAACTCAGGCCGCGCTCGTGCGCCCCTCCCGCGCCCCTCCCGAGAGCTGGCCGGCCGCGCACGACATCGACCTCGACGTCTACTTGCGACCGGAGGAGGCCGGTCGGATCCTGGTGGGGGACGGCACCGAGCTCCGCGAGGTCGACCCCGAACGCGTACCCGGCGGCGGAACCCCGGAGTTCTTGGCGAACGTGGGCTCGGCGCTCGCCCACCGCTGGCCGGAGTGGGCCGACGCCGAGGTGGCCTCGGCGTGGTCGGGGGTCTGCGACGCGACGCCGGACCGACGGCCGCTGATCGGGCGGGTCGAAGACCCGTCGGAGCTCTACCTGCTCGCCGGCTTCAACGGGTTCGGCGTGATGCGGGCGGCCGGGGCCGCGCGGCGCCTGGCGGACCTCATCCGCGAAGGCCGGGGCGATCCGGAGACGGCAGGACTCGGACCGGTACGGCCGGATCGGTTCGGCCGCGAACCCGCTTCGTTCGATCCGCGGCCCGGCTTCACGCTCGAGGACGGACCGGATCCGCGCTGCTAGTCCCTCAGCCGGGACAGCTTCTCGAGGAACTCGACCCCTTCGCCGCTCTTCATCGGCGTTCCGTCCTCCTTCTCGAGCGCGAGCTCCGCCTTCGCGCACGCCTCGGGCACCGAGGCGCCCGCGAGCAGCGCGCGGATCGCCACCTGCTCGCGCCGGGTGAGCGCCACCCCGGACAGCTGGTACTCCTCGAAGGCGTCGTAGGCGACCGGGACCACGGTGCGCGCGAGGGCGGCCATCTCCGCCGCGAAGAGACGGATCTCCTCCTGCGCGTGAGGGTCCAGGCGGAGCGAAAGGAAGTGGAAGAGGTTCCACAGGTCGATCTTCCAGTACCACTGGGTGTAGGCGGAGAGCGGCAGGACCAGGCGCGCCGTCTCGCGCGCCACCCCGGCCTCGAGCGCCGCCTGGTAGGCGGCGTAGGACTCCTGCTGGATCCGGCCGAGCTCGCTCCGGAACCGTTCGACCGCGGCCTCCGGCAGCGCCTCCCCGCGTCCCTGGCGATTGCGCGTCGACTGGGCTCGGACCCGATCCGGCCCCGGCAGATCGAACTCGTCCGGGACGACCGAGTATCGGGCCGAGTACTCGTTCACCGACGCGCTGCGGTGACGGATCCACTGCCGTGCGACGTAGATCGGCATCCGGGCGTGGAACTTGAACTCGACCATCTCGAAGGGCGTGGTGTGCCGGTGCCGGAGCAGGTACCGGATCAGTCCGCGGTCGTCGCGGACCGACTTGGTCCCTTTGCCGTAGGAGACCCGGGCCGCCTGGACGATGGCCGCGTCGTCGCCCATGTAGTCCATGAGCGCGACGAAGCCGTGGCCGAGCACGGGGCGTCGCACACCGAGCAGCCGGTCGGCCTCGCCGACCGAGGGGCGCGGGAGCGGCGGCTCCTCGGCCGGGGAGGACATCGGCGCGCGCAAGGGGGTCCGGGATTTAATCCCGGAGGCGACGGAACGCCTCGTCGGCGAGCGAAACCGTATAGGCTCCGGACCGGTCGAACCGAGGAGCGTCCATGGCGCGCATCTTCATCGGCGTCGCCTGGCCGTACGCCAATGGGCCGATCCACCTCGGCCACCTCGCCGGCGCGATTCTGCCGGCCGACGAGTTCGCCCGGTACCACCGCGCCCGCGGCGACGAGGTGCTCATGGTCTCGGGCTCCGACATGCACGGGACGCCGGTCACCTTCCGCGCCGACACCGAGGGGGTGAGCCCGCAGTCGATCGCCGAGCGCTTCGACGCGGTCCACCGGGACTCGCTCGAGCGGCTCGGGATCTCGTTCGACCTGTACACGAACACGCACACGGCGGCCCACCAGCGCGAGACGCAGGACTTCTTCCTGCTCCTGCTGCGCGGGGGGTACATCGACCGGCGTACCGCCGATGCGGCCTACTGCCCGAAGCAGGGTCGCTTCCTGCCGGACCGATACCTCCGCGGGATCTGCCCGCACTGCGGCTACGACAAGGCCCGGGGCGACGAGTGCGAGAACTGCGGCCGCGTGATCGAGGCGAGCCAACTCGGCCAGCCCCGGTGCGCGCTGGACGGCACGCCGGCCGAGTTCCGGCCGACCGAGCACTTCTACCTGCGGCTCGATCTCCTCTCCGCCGAGCTGGACCGGTACCTCGCCGACAAGAGCTACTGGCGGGACAATGTCCGGAAGTTCACCGAGAACTTCCGCGCCGGCGGCCTTCGCCCGACGCCGATCACACGCGACCTCGACTGGGGCATCCCGGTGCCGCTGGACGGCTACGACGGGAAGGTGTTCTACGTCTGGTTCGATGCGGTCATCGGCTACCTGTCCGCCTCGAAAGCCTGGGCCAAGGACTCGGGCGAGCCCGAGGCGTGGCACCGCTTTTGGGACCCGAAGGAGGCGGTACGCTCGTACTACTTCATCGGCAAGGACAACATCTTCCACCACACCCTGTTCTGGCCGGGGATGCTCATCGGCCGGGGCACGCTGCTCCTGCCGTACGACGTTCCCGCCAACGAGTGGCTGCGGATCAGCGGTGACCGGCTGTCCAAGTCCGCACTCGCCGCCGGCGGGCTCGCGCCGGCGGAGATCGAGGTCCCGTCGCTCCTCGAGAAGTGGCCGGCCGACGTCATCCGGTTCTACGCCGCGCTCCGGGCGCCGCAGAACCACGACACCGAGTACGATCCCGAGGAGTTCGCCTCGCTGGCCGGCGAGGTGCTCGCCAACCAGTGGGGCAACCTGGTCCAACGCCTGTTGGTGCTTGCCCGCGAGCAGTGTGCGGGCCGGGTGCCGGCTCCCCCCGCGTCGTGGTCGGTCGAGGCGAGTGCCATGGGACGGCGGATCGCCGAGTCTCACCGCAAGATCGGGGAGGAGTTCTCGGTCGTGCACCTGAAGGAGGCACTGGAGCTTGCCCTCGCGCAGGTTCGCGAAACGAACCGATGGGTCCAGGACTCCCAGCCCTGGCGCGCTCCGCCGGAGCGACGCGACGAGGTGCTGTACGAGGGGCTGTGGTTCCTGCGCGCCGCCGCGACCTGGCTGGCCCCGGTCCTGCCGCACAGCTCGAGATCGGTGCAGGAGATGCTCGGGGTCCCCGATCCGAGCGCGGCCGGAGCTTGGGACCGTGCCCTCGAACCTCTTCCTCCGGGGCAAGCGCTCGGGACGATCGTGCCGCTCTTTCCCGCCGCCGACGACGCCACGCGCGGACGGCGGGCCGAGCGGACCGCGGCCGCCGCCCCCCTGGCGAACGCGCCGGTGGCCCCCGCTCTCGACCTTCGCGCCGGGGTCGTGACGCAGGTGGCTGAGGTCCCGGGTGCCGACAAGCTCTACCGCCTCGAGGTCGACCTGGGGCCGCTCGGGAGCCGGACGGTGGTCGCCGGACTCAAGCCGTACCTCCGCGTCGACGAGCTCCAGGGCCGGCGCATCGTGCTCCTCGCCAACCTCGAGCCGAGACGGATCCGGTCGATCACCTCGAACGGGATGCTGCTCGCGGCCGAATCCGACGGCCACGTCCATCCGCTCCGACCTGCCGAGGGAAGCCCCCCCGGCTCGCCGCTGTCGGGGGTCTCCCAGGAGCTTCCCCGCATCGCCTACGCTCAGTTCGAGGCCTCTCCGCTCCTGGTGGGAACCATCAGTTCGACCGGAACCGACCAGAGCCGGGTCGATGTGGGCGGACGGGAGCTGGCGGTCTCCGGCCGGTGGGAGCTCGGGCTTCGGGTCGTCGTCCGGACCTCTCCCACGGCCGAGGACGGTTCCGTCCTAGCCTTGGAACCTGGCGGGGCGGTCGGAGTGGACCCGGTCGTGCCGCCGGGGACCCGGGTCCGATGAGCCCGCCGCTCCGCCTCGACCTGCACGTCCATTCGGAACATTCGCCCGACTCCCACCTCTCGGTCGCCGAGATCGCGAACGCGATCGCCGAAGCCGGGCTCCAGGGCTTCGCGCTCACCGACCACCAGAGCGTGGCCGGTCACGCCGAGCTCACCCGAGTCCACAACCTCCACCCACGACTGCTGCTGATTCGCGGCGTTGAGGCCTCGGCTCGCGAGGGCCACCTCCTCCTGTACGGCGTCTCCGAAGCGCCCCCGCGGGACCGACCGGTCGCGGAGCTCCTCGAGTGGACCGACGCCCGGGGAGCGGTGGCGGTGCTCGCGCACCCCTTCCGCTGGGTGCACGGCGCCGGAATGGAGGTCGCGCGTGGCGCGCGCCTGGCCGGCATCGAGGGTCTCAACGGAGGGACCACCGCGCGGGCCAACGCGCGAGCCAGCCAGGTCGGCGTCGACCGCGGACTGTCGATCACGGGCGGGAGCGACGCGCATCGGCGCGAGCACGTGGGGCGAGCCTACACCGAATTCCCGGAAGGGCTGGGGAGCGAGGCCGAGCTGCTCGAGGCGCTGCGGCGAGGGCTCGGCGGGGCCTCCGGGCGGTCGCTCACCTGGACCGGGCGGCTCGAACTCGCGCTGCGCAACGGCGCCCAGCGGGCCCGGCGCGGGTTCCGGCCCGTCTAGCGTCCGTCGGCGGGCGCGACCGCGCGTTTTATTCCGAGCCCAGGTCTCGCCGAGCGCGCGCCAAGGTGGCAGAATGGTTAATGCGACGGACTGCAGATCCGTTTCCTGGGGGTTCGATTCCCTCCCTTGGCTCTGCTTCCCATCGGGGACTAGGTGAGCCGGTCTACCTCAGCTCTCGAGGGCGCGCGCGGCCGCCTTCAGGCCACTTGCAGGACGACCTTTCCGCTGACCTGGTGGCGTTCCACATAGGCCAGCGCCGTCGGGCCTTCCGAGAGGGGGAACACCCGGTCGATCGCGGGCTTCACTTGCCCCTGAACGACCAGCTCGGCGAGCTGCCGGAGGTCCTCGACACGGACCTTGGAGATGAAGAACGCGATCCGGGCCCCCAGGACCCGGCGTTGCAGCGCGGCGACGATGACCCGAGAAACGCCCCCATGGATCCCGGTGGCGATGAGCCGACCCTCCGGGGTCAAGAGTCGGTGCAGGGC
>DASYZY010000197.1:0-11659 GCA_035945735.1 Thermoplasmata archaeon | reverse complement strand
CTACTTCTTCGTCGGCAACCTACTGTTCGGCTTCCACGTGGCGCTCGGCCCGTGGCTGGCCGGCCAGCTCGGCTTCCAGGGCACCACGATCGTGACGACCTTCGAGGGCGGTTCGTTCGTGATCCCGGTCAGCTCGTTCCTCATGGGGTTCTCGATCTACGCTCGGGCTGTCCTCGTCGGTCTGGGGCTGTACTACTGGTGGTCGCACCCGTCCCGCATCACGGCGCGTCTCTCCTAGGAACGGCGCGAGGCACCGACGATCCCCGGTCGGGGGATCCGTTCGAGGAGCCGGAGCGTCCACCCGGCTTTTCCAACAAGTGCCACTCCAGGAAGGGACCGCGGTGGCCCGCGAGCTCCCGCCACGGCCGGACACGGGCCAGGGCCGCCCAATGCTCCACGCTGAGCCGGAGGGGGCGTCGCGCGGAGGGGCGGCGGTAGGAGCGGGGGAAGGTCACGAGCAGGCGGCCCAGCGGCCGGAGCACGCGCCAGGCCTCCTCCATCACCCGCTCCTTCTCGACCAGACAGCACAACGCCAGGGACAGGAGGACGCGGTCGGCGCCCTCGGAGTCGATCGAGGGGATCGATGCGGCGCTCGATACGATCGGGCAGAGCCGGGCATCGTCCGCCGACCGCCGGATCCACCGTTGCAGGTTCTCGGGGTCGGGGTCCACGAGATACAGACGCCCGGTCGGCCCGAGACGCTCCAGCCACTGGGGGACATGGACCCCCACCCCCGCGCCCAGGTCGACCGCGGTACTGCCCGGCGGGGGATCTAATCGCTCCAGGTCCCGGCCCGCCGGCACCAGCCAGCGACGCAGGGGGTTGTCGAGGGCGCGGGCCCGGCACCATTTGTCCTCGAGGACCGGCAGGGCCTCCATGCGTCCCGGCGCGGCCCGAAGCTCTCCCGCGGAAACCGATTCCTCCCCCCGACGGGTCGCTCTGCGGGGCTCCCGACGGTGCCCGCTGGCGGCCGGGTTCATCGGGGTTTATCTAGCGGTACCCCGATGGGGACGCATGTCCGCGGAGCTCGTCTTCCGTTGCAAGGAGTGCGGCCGCGAGTTCCAAAGCCTCGAGGAGCGGCGGGCGCACGACGCGCGCCCGCACGACGCGGCGAGCCCGAGCGGTTTCATGTGCGGGGCCTGCGGTGCCCCCTTCGATTCTCCGAAGGAGCTCGCCCAGCACGCCCGCCGCCGGCACAGCGAATAGGGCCGTCGAGGGCGACCGCGGGCGTGGCCTCCTCCCCGAACCTGTTTTAATCGGCGCGGCCGCTGACGGTTCAGGTCGGCCATGTCGGGACGGGGCGCAGCGGCGGTCTTGGCCGGTCTCGGTGGGCTGCTCGTCATCCTCGGGGGACTCATCGGATTCATCGCCGGGATCGCCAACGGGATCGGCTCTCACTCGGTCCTGCCCGGCCTCGGCGGACTCGAGTACGGGATCGCCGCCATCGTGATCGCGGTGCTGATCTGGATGGTGGCCGGGTTCACCCACTACGCCCGTCCCCAGAACCGCTTCGTGGCGGGCATCGGCCTCCTCGTGCTCGGTCTGATCGTCTGGTTCTTCTTTTCGGGGATCCTGTACGATATCGGCGGCGTGCTGACCGCGCTCGCCGGGCTCATCTTCCTCCTGACGGGCATCTCCCGCTAGCCGGCCGCTCGCGCCGTACGGCGCTCCGGGGCGCTCGAAGAGCGCTCGCCAGGACCTCCGGGACGGCCGGGCCCACGCCACAACTTCCGTAAGCCCGTGGGTCTCTCCTCCCGGGCAGGAGCATCGATGCCGCTCATCCTGAACCTGGACGGCTGGAGCCACGACCGCTTGACACAGGAGCTCACGGACTACGGCGCGGCGTTCACCCAGATGGCCGAGATGTTCGGCACTCTGCCGCCGAACCTCCCCAACCGCTGGGCGGCCGAGCTCGCCGCGACGCTCTGCCGACAGTCGGCCGCGCTCGCGCAGCAGCTCGTCGGCCTCGACGGGCTCTCGCCGCCGGTGGCTGCGGCCGCCGTCAACCAGCTGTACGAGCTGCAGAACGCGATCCCGTATCTGATGAAGGCCGCCCAGTTGCCCCCTCCGGCCTTCCCCTCGCGCAAAGGCGCGCCGAGCGCGCCGCCCCCCTAGCGAGAGCCGCTGCCTCGAGGTCTATAAGGGCCGGTGGGGGTCCGCGCCCCCGATGCCGGGGTCCCCGGACCGGCCCCGCGCTCCCGTGGAGCCGTTCCGGATCAAGGTCGTCGAGCCACTCCCCGACCCCCCGGCCGAGACCCGGGAGGCGGCACTCACGCGCGCCGGCTACAACCTGTTCAACCTGCGGTCCGAGGAGATCCGGATCGATCTCCTTACCGACTCCGGCACGAGCGCGATGAGCGACCGGCAGTGGTCGGGCCTGCTGCTCGGGGACGAGAGCTACGCCGGCAGTCGGAACTACGCCCACTTCGAGTCGACCGTCCAGCGGCTCACGGGCTTTCCCTTCGTCCTCCCGACGCACCAGGGTCGAGCGGCCGAGAACCTGCTGTTCTCCACGCTGTGCCGACCGGGGATGCTTGTGCCGAACAACATGCACTTCGACACGACGATGGCGCACGTCCAGCGCAACGGCGCGACCCCGGTGAATCTCGCCGTCCGGGAGGCGTACGAACCGGATTCCGAGTTCCCCTTCAAGGGCAACGTCGACCTGCCGCGGCTCGCCGCGCTCCTCGACACGGAAGCTCCCGGCAAGGTCCCGCTCGTCATGGTGACGCTCACCAACAACTCCGGCGGCGGTCAGCCGGTCTCGCTCGAGAACCTCGAGGGGGTCGCCCGCCTCGCCCGCGCCCACGGCATCCCCCTCTACTACGACATGTGCCGCTGGGCGGAGAACGCCTACTTCATCCACACCCGGGAGCCCGGCCACAGCGGCGACACGATCGCCGAGATCGGCCAAGCGATGTTCCGGCTGGCCGACGGCGCGACGATGAGCGCCAAGAAGGACGGGCTGGTCAACATCGGGGGCTTCGTCGCGACGCGCGACGCCGCGCTCGCGGCCCGGCTCCGGGAGGCGCTCATCCTGTACGAGGGGTTCCCTACCTACGGGGGCCTGGCGCGCCGCGACCTCGAGGCGATGGCCATCGGACTCGAGGAGGCGACCGAGCTTGCCTACCTCGACTACCGCGTGGGCCAGGTCCGCTACCTCTGGCAGCTCCTTCGGAACGCCGGCGTCCCTCTCCTCGCCCCGCCCGGCGGGCACGGCGTCTACATCGACGCACGCCGGTTCCTGCCGCACTTGGCCAAGGAGGAGCTGCCGGGCCAGGCGCTGGTCGTCGAGCTGTACCGGGAGGGCGGCATCCGCAGCGTGGAGGTGGGCGAGATCATGTTCGCCGGCGTCGTCGGCACGCCGGAGGGCGTCGAGCCCCTCGAGCTCGTCCGGCTCGCGATCCCCCGCCGCGTCTACACGGGCAGCCACCTGGAGTTCGTCGCCGAGACCGTCGTCCGGGTCCACGAACGCGCCGGATCCGTCCGCGGCCTCCGGATGGTCGAAAAACCGGAGCGGCTGCCGCACTTCACCGCCCGGTTCGCCCCGGCGCCGCCGCGCGCGGCCCGCGCGCGCTAGCCGAAACGCCCGGCGACGTAGTTCTCGGTGAGCTTCTCCTTCGGGTGCTCGAAGAGCTCGGCGGTCGGGCCGAACTCGACGAGCTTGCCGAGGTAGAAGAAGGCCGTGTGGTCGGAGACCCGCCGGGCCTGGGCGAGGTTGTGCGTTACGATGACCACGGTGTACTCGCTCCGCAGCTTCCCGATCAACGCCTCGATCTTGTGGGTCGCGATCGGGTCGAGCGCCGAGCACGGCTCGTCCATGAGCAGTACCTCGGGGTGGACCGCGAGCGCCCGGGCGATGCACAGCCGCTGCTGCTGCCCGCCGGACAGACTGGTGCCGGGCTCGTCCAGATGCTCCTCGACCTCTTCCCACAGTCCTGCGTGGACGAGCGCGTCGACGACGGCGTCGTCGAGCTCCGTGCGCCCGCGGACCCCGAGCAGCCGCGGCCCGGCGGCGACGTTCTCGAAGATGGAGAGGTTCGGGAACGGCGTGGGCTTTTGGAAGACCATGCCGACCCGGAACCGGACGGCGGCCGGGTCCTGCTCCGCGAGCTCCTCGCCGTCGAGGCGGATGCTGCCGCGCACGCTCGCGCCCGGCGTCTCCTCGTGCAGCCGGTTTAGGCAGCGCAGGAAGGTCGACTTGCCGCAGCCCGAGGGCCCGATGATCGCGGTGACCGCCTGGTCCGGGATCGCGAGCGAGAGGTCGTACAGGACCTTCTTGCCGCCGTAGCCGGCGGAGAGCTCGGTGACCTCGAGCTTGGTCGACATGGCTAGAGCTCCCCCATCGGCTGCCGGCCCCGGACCAGCAGCCGGCCGGCAAGCCCGATCGCGAGCATGAGCGCGAGGAGCACCAGCGCCGCCCCCCAGGCATCGGCCTGCAGATTCGCGTACTCCGAACCGAAGTTGTCGAAGATGAACGGCGTGAGCGTGGCCACCGGCGAGTTGAGCCCCTCGAACCAGAACAGGCTCGAGCCGGCCGTGACGAACAGAGCGGCGGTGTCTCCCGCGGCCCGGGAGAGGCCGAGGAGCGCGCCGGTGAGCACCGCGCTCCGCGCCGAGCCGAGCACGACCCGGAGGGTGGTGCGCTGACGGGTGAACCCGAGCGCCGTCGCGCTCTCGCGGACCGCCGTCGGGACGGTGCGGAGCGCTTCCTCCGTCGCCCGGGCGACGATGGGCAGCATCACGAGCCCCAAGGCGACGCCGCCGGACAGGGCGCTCGTCGCCGCGTCGTGGTCGAGCGCGAGGAAGGCGGAGAAGACCACCACGCCGATCAGGATGGTCGGGACCCCCGTGAGGACATCGCCGAGGAAGCTGAGCGCCCGGGCGATCGCGCTGCGCCCTCGACCTCCGTACTCGGACAGGTAGATGCCGCCGAGGATCCCGAGCGGCATCGCCAGCGCGGCGCCGAGCCCGAGCACGATCAGCGTGCCCTGGATCTGGGGCCCAATGCCGCCGAGAGAGCAGCTACGGTTCGGGCCAGGGTTGCAGCCGAGCGGGTTGGCCGAGACGTAGAAGGAGGGCTGCACGACCGCACCCCCGCCGCGGTCGACGGCGGTCGCGACGACGCTCGCGAGCGGCAGCAGCGCGACGACGACGGCCAGGCCGCACAGGAGGAGGAAGCTCCGCTCGATCCAGCGGCGCCCGGGGAGGTTCTTCGGTCGGGCGTCGCGCAAGTGGGCCTCCCAGCGTTGGGAGAGCGCCCCCGGGAAAGCCTCGGAGCCGGCCCGCCCATCCGGGGTGGATTCCGATCGGTGGATCCGGCGCCCCGGTCGATGGGAGGACCTCCGGTCGTTGGCCCGGGCGGGGCGCCGAAGTAGCAGCCGGGCGAGCGCATTGACCCCAACGGTAAGCAGCAGCAGCACCAGGCCGATCTCGAACAGGGCGCTCCGCTCCAGGCCGACGCCGACGCCCGTGAAGTTGTTCACGATCAGGCTGGCCAGGGTCTGGGCCGGCGAGAAGAGCGAGCTCGGGGTGGCGTAGGTATTGCCGATGACCATCGCAACGGCGATCGTCTCCCCGAAGGCGCGGCCCAGCCCGAGCACGGCACCAGCGACGATGCCCCGCCGGGCCGGACCGAGGACGGCGATCCGGGTCGCCTCCCACCGCGTCGCGCCCAGGCTCATCGCCGCCTCGCGGTTGGCGCGCGGCACCGCGCGCAGCGCCTCGCGGCTCAGCGCCGCGATGGTCGGGAGGATCATCACAGCGAGGACGACCGAGGCCGTGAACAGGTCGAGGCCGTTGGTCGCGCCGGAGAACGGGAAGGCGCCGTGGGTGACGGAGGCGAGATCCGGCTCGACGCTGCGGCGCATCACCGGGACGAGCACGAAGAACGCCCAGAACCCATAGACCACCGAGGGAACCGCAGCGCAGAGGTCGACGAGGTGACCGAGCGGAGCGCGCAGCCATGGCGGGGCGACCTCGGAGAGGAAGATCGCGACCCCCAAGGCGACGGGCACGGCCAGGAGCAGGGCGAGGCCGCTCGTGAGCAGCGTACCGGCGACCGCCGGCCAGGCGCCATACACGTTGTGCACCCCGTCCCACGCCGAGCTCGACAGAAAGCCGGGGCCGTACCGACCGAGCGCCGGCCCCGCCCCCTCGGCGAGGACGGCGAGCAGAACTACCGTGAACCCGAGCAGAGTTGCCGCGGCGATCCCGGTGACCCCGTGGAAGAGCTGGTCCAGGCGGCGCAGGAGGCGAAGCCGCCGCTGCCCAACGACGGCGGGGGGCCCGGTCGCTGCGTCGGCCGACGGGACCGCCCCTCCCCCCTCAGCTGCAGATGGGGATGGCGGCTCCATTAAAGGTCATGGCCGACAGGCCGGATTCGTCGACGCTCACGAGCGAGGCCGGTAGCGGCACGTAGTCGTTCGCCATCGCGTCGGACTGCCCCTGGGTGAGTATCCAGTGGAACCAGCCCACCAGCACCTCGGACTTGGCCGAGCTCGGGGAGAAGCCGTGATCCGTCGCGGTGTAGACGAACGCATACATCAGCGTCGCGAGCGGATAGTCCGAGCTGCCCGGCGCGTCGACCAGGCTCACGTTGTACCAACTACCGGTCGAGGGCGGGAACGTGATCGCGGCCGCGGCGTCGTCGATCGCGCTCCGGGTCGAGGTCACACTGGGGACGATGAACTGACCCGCAGGGTTCGCCATCGCGGCGTACCCGGGCGGGGTGCTGGAGGCCAGGAGGTCGGTCAGGTCGCTGTACCCGATGGAGTCGGTCGTGGTCGACACGTAGGTGAGGAGCGCGGAGTTGCCGTGGATCCCCTCGCTACCGGATAGGGTCGGAAAGGCGACCGAAATGCCCTCGCCCGGGCCGGTGCGCCAGGCCGAGCTGCTCCGGCTTAGGTAGTCGGTGAGGACGTAGGTCGTGCCGGCCGGGTCGGAGCGATGGGCCGTGAGGATGGCGGCGTTCGGCAGCGAGACCCCCGTATTGTTGGCCGCGATCGCCGGATCGTTCCAGTGGGTGATCGAGCCGAGATAGATGCCGGCCAAGACGGCGCCCGAGAGGTGGAGGTGGCCCGAGATGCCGGGTAGGTTGTCGATCACAACGATCGCGCCGGCGACCACGGGTAGCGTCACCGCGGGGCTGGGCAGATTCGCGGCCTCGGCGGCGGTCAGTGGATCGTCGGTCGCAGCGAAATCGATCGTGCGGTCGGTGAGGTCCGTGATTCCCGTGCCCGATCCGCCGTCGACATAGTTCACGGAGTCGCCGGTCGAGGAGCCGAACTGGTGGGACCAGAGCACGGCGATCGGGTTGAGGACCTGGGCCCCGTTCCCCTGAAGGAGCTGCCCCGAAGGGCAGCTCGAGTGGCCGGAGTGGCCCCCGCCGCCGAACCAGTCCTCGGCGTAACCGAGCCCCCCGGCCACCGCGACGAGAGCGACGAGGAGCGCCACCGGGGACAGCCAGCGGCGATCGGAGCGGCGGACGACCTTCGGCCGAATGGGACGCATCCGCTCGGCATCGCTCACGGCGGCGCCTGGTTCCGAATCCCGAGACGCGGCGCTCACCGCCATCCCCTCGGCGGGGTCGAGCTCGACGGTCCGCATGCCACCGGGACCTCGAGCGAACGAGCGGTTCGGCGCCGCACGCCCTCGCCCCGGACGCCGGCCCGGATGGCGACGCATGCGCATCCATGCATGGGCGGCGGCCAAGAAGGCCACCTAGTTATACCCCGCCTCTCGCGAGTCGGGGGTCCGATATACGCGGAATATGCGGGATGGCGCCTTCGATAGACGACGATTAGGTGCATAGTGCACCGCGCCGCCGGGCCGGTAGCTCCGCCGACGCGGGCCCAGTCGGGCGAGGACCGGGCGGTTGGGGATGAGCTCGCCCGGCCCAACCGGCTCGACGTCCCACAACCCTATCTGGGAAAGCCGCTCGTCGGTCGACGGGATGAGCGACCCGGTGCCGGCCGCGCGCGAGGGCTTCATCGTCTGGCTCGAGGGGCTCCCGGGATCCGGGAAGACGACCCTATCCCGCGAGATGGGAGCCCGACTGCGCTCGGAGGGATGGCCGGTCGAGGTGCTGGACGGCGATGAGGTCCGCCGCATGTTCTCGCCCGAGCTCGGGTTCGCCCGGAAGGATCGCGAGCTTCACGCCCGGCGCGTGAGCTACGTCTCCCGGATGCTCGCGCGCAACGGCGTCGCGGTCCTCGTGGCGATGATCACGCCGTACGAGACCTCGCGCCAGGCGGCGCGCGCCGAGGTCGGGACCACGCGCTTCACCGAGGTGTGGCTGTCCTGCCCGATCGAGATCTGCCAGCGGCGCGACCCCAAGGGGATCTACCGTCAGAGCGAACAAGGGCTCGTCAAGCGCATGACCGGCGTCGACGACCCGTTCGAGGAGCCGCTGAACCCGGATCTCGTGCTCGATACCTCCTCCGATCCCGTGGCGGCGAGCGTCCAGAAGCTGTACGATCACCTCCGCCACGGCGGGCTGCTCGAGCGACGCGCGGCATCGGCCGCGGTCGTGCCTCCGGCGTAGACGGGCGTCCCCTCGCTCGCCACCGGACGAGCTTATGGACCTCCAGCGCCCCTGAGTCCTCGAGATGGACGGTCGCGCCGACGTGCTGGTCGTGGGCGGAGGCATCGTCGGACTTGCCACCGCCCGCGAGCTGCTGGCCCAGCGACCCGGGACCCGGGTGCTGCTCGTCGAGAAGGAGGACGGCGTCGCCCGCCACCAGACCGGTCACAATAGCGGCGTGATCCATTCGGGCGTGTACTACAAGCCGGGGAGCCTCAAGGCCACGCTGTGCGTCCGAGGGCGGCGACTGCTGCTCGAGTACGTCGCCCAGCACCAGATCGCCTACGAGCTCTGCGGCAAGGTGATCGTGGCCAACGGGCCGGAGGAGACCGCGCGGCTCGAGGAGCTCGGCCGTCGGGCGAAGGCCAACGGCGTGCCCGACACCCGGATGATGGACCGCGACGGGCTCCGGGCGATCGAGCCCGCTGTCCGAGGCGAGCGCGCCCTGCTCGTCCCCGGCACCGGCATCGTCGACTACAAGGAGGTCTCCCGGCAGCTCGCGGCCGACCTTACCGCCGCCGGCGCCGATCTGCGAACCGGCACCGAGGTGCGCGGGATCCGCACCGGGGCCGCTTCGGTCGAGGTCGAGACGAACCAGGGCCCGCTGTCCGCCCGCTACCTCGTCAACGCCGCCGGTCTGCAGTCCGACCGCATCGCCCGAGAGGCCGGGCTCGAGCCGGGCGTGCGCATCCTGCCGTTCCGGGGCGAGTACTACTTCCTGCGGCGCGAGCGCCGAGACCTGTTCCACGGGCTCGTGTACCCGGTGCCGGACCCGGCGATGCCCTTCCTGGGCGTGCACTTCACCCGGACCATCCATGGGGAGATCGAGGCCGGACCCAACGCCATCCTCGCCTTTTCCCGGGAAGGGTACCGCAAGAGCGACATCGACCTGGGCGACCTCGCCGAGGCGGTCTTCTACCCCGGATTCCTGCGCATGCTCCAGCGGTACCGGGGAGCCGCATTCCACGAGACGAACCGCTCGTTTCGGCGGGCGGTGTTCCTGCGCGACCTCCAGCAGCTCGCGCCCGAGCTCACGGACGCGGACATCGCCCCCGGGGGATCGGGCGTGCGCGCCCAGGCGGTGTTCCCCGACGGACGGATGGCCGACGACTTCTTGCTGCTCGACTCGCCCCGAGGGCTGCACATCCTGAACGCTCCGTCCCCGGCGGCCACCTCCTCGCTCGCGATCGCCGAGCAGCTCGTCGAGCGGATCCCGAAATCGTTCGCCAGCTGAGCCTCCGCCGGTACGCCCGATCCCGGACGGATCGTCCGGACCCCTCGGCGCAGCTCGTTCGGGGCAGAACCCCCGTTCCCCGTTCGGAGCTACTCGTCGAGCTCTTCGGCCCGCTGCGCTGCAAATCGGTCCAGCGCGGCCGGGAGCTCCAGCATCCGGTAGCCGGTGTCGCGGGCGAGCTTGGAGGAGTCGAGGCTGCTGTTGGTCGGTCGCGGGGCCTTCTGGGCGAACTGCGCGGCGTGGACCGCGTGGACCTTCGAGGCGTCGAGCCCGAGCCGCTTCACGAGCGCGACGGAGAAGGCGTGCCGGTCCACCGCCGTCGCCCCGGCGGTGTGGTAGACCCCGTGCGCGTGCTTGCCGACGAGGGCGAGGATCGCGCCGGCGAGGTCCTGGGCCAACGTGGGGGAGGTGACCAGGTCGTCGATGATCCGGACGTCCCGGCCCTGACGCACCTCCTCGACGAGCCAGGTGCCGAAGTTCACGCCCTTGCCGGAGGTGCTCGCGGACTGGTGGCGCGGTCCCCACCAGGAGTAGATGACGGAAGGGCGCACGACGAGGTTCTGCTCGGGGTGGGGCGCGAGCGCGGCCCGTTCGCCCTCGACCTTGCTCCGCGCGTACTCGCTCTGCGGCGTTACCGGGGCCTCCTCGGTGTACGGCGGGGCCCCGGAGCCGTCGAAGACGAAGTCCGTCGAAATGAAGACGAACTTCGCCTTCTCCGCGTGGGCGGCCTCGGCGAGGAAGCGGGTGCCGTCGCGGTTCACCTTGAACGCCTCCTCGGCGTGGCTCTCGCAGTAGTCCACGTTGTGGAGCGCGCTCGTATCGACGACGACCTGCGGCCGCTCCTTCCGCAGGAGCGCGTGGACGGCGCTCTCGTCGGTCTTGTCGAGCACCTCGCTCTCGACGCCCGGCACCGTCGGCTCGCGCTGGCGGAAGGTGCCCACGACCTCGTGGCCGGCGTCCAGCGCCTGCAGGGCGAGCGTGTCGCCCACCTGCCCGGCGATCCCGACGACGAGGAGCTTCATCGGCCCCGGCCTACTTGTGCGGCGGCCGGTTCCAGTCGAAGGGCGCCTTGAGGCGCGGGTCGACGATGGCCGGGTCGTTCCAGGGCCGCCGGTCCTCGTCGGGGTTCTTCACGTCGTACAGCCGGTTCACCATGTACATGGTGAGCGACGGTCCGTTCGAGACCGTCTTGGTCCCATGCCAGTACTTGCCGGGTATCCGGACGACCTGGAGCCGCTCCGAGCTCGCGATGACCTCGTCGAGCCCGCCGTGGGTGGGCGAGGCGGGGTCGTCGTCGTAGGCGCAGATCTTCATCGCGCCCTTCACGACGACGAAGTAGTCGACCTGCCCGCGTCGGTGCCGGTGCCAGGCCCGGATCATGCCGGGATAGCTCATCGAGACATTCGCCTGGACGATCGTGTCCCCCTCGAGCAGCTCCGGCCAATCGCTGCGCATGGCCTCGGCGAAGAAGCCGCGCTCGTCGGGCAGTTTCTTGATGTCGAAGCTCCGGACCCCGGGTAGCGTCATGTGGTGTTCCTCCTCGTATCGGGTACTACAGCACCACGCCCCGCAGCGCCACCGAAGCCGAGGCGGTGCTGTCGGTCATGAGGTGCCGGTACCATTCTACGGTCTTGGTCTTCTCCGAGGGCGCCACCGAGCCGTCGGCGAGCGCCGTCTCGATCTCCCGGACCGCGTCGGGAGGTCGCAGGCGCGGCTCGTAGCCGAGCTCGCGCTTGACCTTCGCAAAGCTCACGCGGTACGAGCGAGAGTCGATGTCGCCGTACCATTCGAGCGCGGGGGGGCTGCGCATCGCACCGGCCACGATGTCCGCCAGCGGTCCG